>JBGPNE010000042.1:0-10426 GCA_041487335.1 Pyrinomonadaceae bacterium | reverse complement strand
CCAGTCTTCCCGTCGATTTCGCATCCGCATGAGATGTGCGATGGGGCGCGAGTTTCACTCTCAATTTTTCCACGATCCCCAGTGTGATCTCATCCTGCACTTCGAAAATGTCGCGTAGCTCCCGGTCAAAGCGTTCGGACCACAGATTGAAGCCATCCGCGACGTTCGTAAGCTGAACCGTGACACGGAGTCGGTTGCCCACGCTCCTCACGCTACCCTCGAGAACGGTCGGCACTTTTAACTGCTCCCCGATTGTCTTGACGCTGACAGACTGCCCCTTGAACGCAAAGACAGAGCTTCGCGAGACCACGCGGAGACCTTCAAACTGAGCGAGCGCATTGATAAGTTCATCCGTCAGTCCGTCACTGAAATACTCGGTGTTCTGCTGTCCATTAAGATTGGCAAATGGCAATACAGCTATAGATGTGCCCGGAATATCGGAAGCAACTTCGACCTGGGCCTTTGAAGTCGTCAGCAACTTCAAATCTGAGATCAACTCCGCGGCCGATGGATAACGGTCGTTTCGATCCTTGGCCAGCATCCTGCGCAGAACCGGCTCGAACCGCGACAGACCCTCAATCTGTCTGACTCGCGCCCAATCGACATCATCGCAAACGATTGAATGCGCCAATGCCGGCAAGCTCGAACCGCTGAATGGAAGGGTGCGAGAGACGGCCTCGTATAGCGTCACTCCGAGGGACCAGAGATCAGACCGATGATCCACGGCTTCGCTGCGTATTTGTTCGGGAGACATGTAAGCTGGCGTGCCAATTGACAGGTTTTCGCGCGTCAGCTTCTCGTCCGTCGGCAGTAGGGCGAGGCCGAAGTCAACAATCTTCACAACCCCGCCACGGGTAAAAAGAAGATTCGACGGCTTGATGTCTCGATGGACGATACCCTTCGCGTGTGCTTCCCCGAGTCCCAGAGCAACCTGCACACACATCTCAGCCGCTTCATCAAAGGGCAACGGACCACTCCCCAGTTTCTCCTTGAGGCTCTGCCCATCAACATAGGCCATCGCAATGTAGACCTGTTCGCCGACGGCTCCAATGTC
The DNA here is from genome assembly GCA_041487335.1 of Pyrinomonadaceae bacterium. Lineage (GTDB taxonomy): Bacteria > Acidobacteriota > Blastocatellia > Pyrinomonadales > Pyrinomonadaceae > PSRF01. The sequence goes on along the minus strand of JBGPNE010000042.1, from coordinate 9,372 downwards.
ATAGACCGTGCATACATTCGGGTGATCCAGAGCCGCAGCGGCGCGAGCTTCGTTTAGAAATCTCATGTCGCTCGCGGGATCGAGCGAAGCCGGGTTGTTCAAGAACTTGAGAGCGACCGTTCGATTGAGACGCGGGTCGAACGCCTTGTATAGAACTCCCATTCCCCCCTGTCCGATCTTGCTTAGCACGGTGAAGCGGCCCACGGATGGGAAAGTCAGGACCTGGGTGGTATCGTCGTTCGGAGTGATCATGTTCGATGCTTACGCGGCGTCGAATTTCAGGGTCAATTAGTTACTGATCGGAACACAGGTGGGATCTATTAACGTCTGTGAGGACCGCCTTCAAGTATTGGATTGTCTGTAACGCAGACAAGCCAATCAGGCCGATTTGGTGCTGCGAGAGCGAAAGATTGTCTAGCAACAGGTCGAGGTCGGCCCGGTGCTTCGGATCAACCTTCGCGTGAAGCATAAAACTGCTGAACGCTTCCAGGGGAAGCTTGTTACGCCGCGCGACATCTTCAATAAACTCGGCTTCTGGCGGAGTACCTTCCATCACGGCGATGTAGCCCAGCATGGTGACCGGCTGATAGTGATACATCCAATAATACTGTGAGCCAACCATCTGAACGGCGGTTTGTTTCGGAATTCGTTCGAGCAGCAACTTGCGGTCGATTCCCAGCACTTCGGCGTCGTCGAGAATCCATTCATCGTGGCCAGTCTCTTCCAGAATATGTCGATCCAGATAATCACCGAAGGCCCTTAATACACGATCCCGTGAGTACCGCGACGAGCGACAACATTCCAAAGCCGCTTTCATCAGCGGAACGCTGGCTCTAATGATCGAATGACTTTGAAACAGGTACTCGCGATAGACGACGACAAACTCCGGATGCATCCAGAAATCGTATGCGGCCTCGTTCAAGCCAGCGCCGAACAGCGCAATTTTCGTCCGCAGCAGTTCGCTATTCGAAAGCTCTTTTGCCCGCAGGAATGCCATCGTTTGGTACAGTTCCAGCTTACGTCATCTAGAACATCATTCCATGCGGCACATGTTTCTTGATGAAAGCTTCGCCTAGCTTTTCTTTCCCTCGGATCAACGAATTCACCTCAGCAGGTGTCAGTGATTCGATTGCATCTTTTTCCTTTTTGTTGAACCCGTAGTCTTCGTCTACCAGCCCGGCTTGCTGAAGCTTTTCTAAATTCGTCATCTTGGTGTTCTCCTGGAAGGGCGTTTGGGATTGCGCGTATCATGAACCCTGCTCAACTTGAAGTCAACAGCAGTTTGTCTCCTTGATGGTTCATCGTTTATTGTGTCCTTGGTCCGACAGGAAAGAGTCTTAATGCGCGAACAAAGAGTCCCGGTAAGTGGAACGCAAAAACTTGTGAGGGCTAAGCGAAGTTTCATAGCGCCGGTGAGCCCTCATGAAGAGATTACGGTTACGCTGACCTTGCGCAGGAAACGTGATTGTAAACCGAGGTCGTCATCTCTCGGCCGTCTCCCGGTGCACGATCGGACACACCTCAGCGTGGCAGAGGCCGCCGCCGCGTTCTCGCCGCAGGCGGCTGACCTGGCAGCCGTGCGACGGTTTGCTCGAGCTTATGGCCTGCGCTGCGGTAAGCCTAATCTTGCTGGAGCGTCGGTAATTTTAAGAGGACCGGTCGAGCAATTCAATCGAGCTTTCGGCGTAAGGTTGAGCCATTGCCGCGAAAAGAAGTACGCCTCGAGCTACCGCGGTCACAACGAAGAAGTAACTGTTCCTGCAGAGCTCGAAGGAATAATCACGGGTGTATTTGGCCTCGACACACATCCTGCTGGACGACGCCCCGGTCGCTTCGCACATGGAATGAGGTCGGAGGCCATAGCCCCTCCTCCTGTTACAAGTAAGACACGGAGGCCCGCGGAATTCGCGGATCTCTACAAGTTTCCCACAAAGGCGCTGGGAAAGGGGCAGTGTATTGGTCTCCTCGAATTCGCTGGCGGCTTTCGAGTGAAGGAATTGAATTCCTATTTTGCTTTTGTCGGGATGAAGGCCCCGAACGTGGTGGTTCGAGAGATCCCGCCCGGCGGGAACCGGCCGCAGGGTAAGAGAGGGACATTGAACCCGGATACTGAGGTCTACCTCGATATCGAGGTGGCGGCGAGCCTGGCGCCGGAAGCGAAGATCGTTATCTATTTCGGCGACAACACCATGCAGGGCTGGCTCAACACTTTGCACGCGTCGCTCATGGACAAGAAGAATGATCCTTCCGTGATCTCAATTAGCTGGGGCGAGGCAGAGCAAGACTGGAGTCCGCAGGCAATGCGCCAGATCGATGAGCTTTTCCAATTGGCCGCTCATCGCGGGATTACAATCTGCTGTTCGGCTGGCGACCGGGGGGTCAGCGAATGCGAGGATCGCCTCTTCACAGTTGCGTTTCCGGCATCGAGTCCGCATGTTTTGGCGTGCGGAGGTACCCAGCTTAGTGTCCAACGAAACGGTTCCCGGAAAGAGACTGTATGGAATCAGTGGAAGCAGTTTAAGATGGCCTCGGGTGGAGGAGTCAGCGATGTGTTTCCGCTGCCTACGTATCAGCAGAAGGCGGGGGTGCCGTTGCGCCGCTCTAAAGAGGCGCAGCAGGGCCGCGGCATACCCGACGTGGCAGCGAACGCCTCTTCTGCTACCGGCTATCTGATCGAGGCCGATCAGACGCGCATGTCGCTCGGCGGCACGAGCGCCGCAGCGCCGCTCTGGGCCGCGCTGATTGCACGATTGAATGAAGCCATGGGGATCAGAATTGGTTTCCTGACGCCTCAGCTCTACACGATGGACGCCACTAGCTTGGGAATGCTTAACGACATCACGCAGGGCTTCAACGGCCCCAGCCCCTCACGCGCGTTTCATGCCCGGCCCGGATGGGATCCCTGTACAGGTCTGGGCAGTCCAGATGGCGAAAAATTGCTTCACCGGTTGCGGGCCAGGAAGGCCAAAGGACGGTAAATTCCGATGGACGAAATACAAGAATCTAACTCATCTTTTCACGACGCCTGGGGCATGTACGCGCGCGGCGCTCGAGGAGAGGTTGTCGAGCAAGCCGGTGTGTTGGCAACGTGGGCCGGTGTTCAATGGCCCATCGTGAACGCGCTGTTTCTGTCTGCGCCGGTAGCCGATCTGGAGGACCTCCGGTCGAGGCTCGCCCGAGTCGCGGCGTTCACCAGTAATAAACCACAATTCGGCATGTTAATCGCGTGTGATAGCTGGCTGCCGAAGCAACCCGAGAGTGCGGCAGTTTTTCCGGCGCATGACTGGATTCAAGTATCGCAAGCGTACGGAATGGTCTGCCAGAATGTGGGCGCTGCGATTCGACTTGAGGGTCTCGAATATCGAAGGGTTGATCGTCCCGAGCTTCGATATGCAGCGGCCGATATCAATGCTGCAAGCTACGGAGTTTCCATGGAAATGGGGCGCGAGGCCCTCGATCACGAAAGCCTCTGGGGCGAAGGGTGCTTTGGCTACGTCGGTTATTCCAATGGGGATGCTGTAGCGACGGCGACAACCTACGTACGCAACGATTACCTCTATGTCGCGCTCGTTGCTACGCTACCCGAGTCGCGGTCGCGCGGCTTCGCGAAGGCGATCACGAGCCACTCGATGCAGGAGGCGAGCAAAGCCTCGGGCCTGCAGCGTACGATTCTCCACGCCACGCCAATGGCCCGTTCAATATATGAGTTGCTCGGGTTCCGCACAGTAACGACGTTTCCTATGTTCCTGCCTGCCGCGCTACTTGCTGAACATCAGGCGTCTTAGGCGGAGGCAGGAGATTTACGTTCAGCGGTTCAATCAACGGGACGTAAGATCCTTTGTCTCTGTGGTGGATTCACTTACACTTCTTCGAAAGAGAAGCTTTCGCAAATCGAAAGCTTAGGGATTTCAGTCTACGCCAACAAGGATAGATCTATTTTGAGAAGAACAAACTCCATGCTCCTGGCATTCCTGATTTGCTGCCTGGCTTATCAGGCGACCGCTCGCGCGCAATCCGCTAATAACAGCTTCGCCCATCTAACGATTTACAATGCCGGCATCGGCGAATTCTTGGAGGAGCGCACTATTCAATTGCAGCAGGGCCTCACCACTATCGAATGGCGCAGCCTGATGCCCAAAGCGAACATACGCACCGTGCGCGTACTGGCCGAAGACGCCGAAGTTGTGCGTCAGGATGTGACCTACGATGGCGCACAAGTGAACAACGAAAAATCGCCGGTGCTTCATCTGGTGATTCAGAATCGCGGCGCTACAGCGCGCAAGCGGGTACAGGTTGATTACATTGCGCCCAATATCTCCTGGCAAAGCGATTACGCACTCGTGCTGGAGCCAACAGCGAGCGGCGAAGCGCCAACAGCGGCAATCCTCGATTCCTGGGTGTCGCTGTATAACTATACGGGCACTGATCTTGCTGCCGGAACAGTTGATCTTGTGGCGGGCGAGATTGCGCTCTTACCTGATGGCGCGGGCGGAGGTTCTCGGACTGAATACACAGCGCAGATGAGTGTCAACGTATCGAGCAGCAACAGTGAAGCCGATGAATCCAGCGTGGTATCTAATGCAGAGATCAGCGGCTTGAGCGCTTTCAATCGCTTCACGCTCGGCAATAATATCAATCTCAACGCCAACTCGACTGTCAGTCGTTACCCCATCTTCCAGCGTGCGCGGCTGGCGATCGTCCAACGCAATGTCTTTGAGAACGCTCATGACGCGCAAACCTTGGGTCGCGGCGGCTTCATACTGCTGCCGCGCGGATTGGAAGTACGGCTCGTCGCCAAGAACACGGCAGGTGCACCGATGGCCGCCGGACTGGTGACGATTTACCAACGTACAGGCCCGCTGGCCCAGGTTGTCGGGCAGGATCGCATCTCCTTCACACCGCAGAATGCCGAGTTTAGTGTCACTCAAGGTCGCTCTGCGACACTCTTTGGCACACGTCGCATCCTTGAACGCCGTGTCGTCAACTACCGCGACAAGGATGGCAGCAGTCGAGACAAGCTGGTGACGAAAGTCGAAGTGGTTTTGATGAATCGCGGAGCGCTGCCTGCCGAAGCGTACGTGCGTGAAGGCATCGAGCGGTACGACGACAATCAATGGAAGATTGTCGATAGCACAGCAACAAGCGAACGTCTCGGAGCAAACACCGCGCAGTTCAAAATCAGCGTTCCCGCGGGAAGCAAAACCACTGTTGTTTATGCGGTTGAGTGCGAGTAAGACTTCATGAATACTGCTGAAGGTGTTCCAATTAGAGCAAGCAAACCGACAAGAGCGCCGCTTCCGCCAGGACCGAAGGGCAATCTGCTTCTGGGCGTGATGCCCGAATTCAATCGCGACACTCTAGGTTTCATCAGGCGCTGCCAGGACTATGGTGATGTGGTTCGCACGCGCTTCTTTTACCTGCCCGCGTATTTTCTCTACAACCCCGACGATATCGAATATGTTCTCTCCACCAACTCCAGAAACTTCATAAAGTCCAGATCTCTGCGTTCAAACTTCTTCCGCCGTCTGGTAGGCAACGGCCTGGTAACCAGCGAGGGGGAGTTCTGGCGGCGGCAGCGTCGCCTGGCCCAGCCGGCGTTTCATCGTCAACGGATTAGCGCTTATGGGAACGTGATGGTCGATTACGCGCAGCGAATAATCTCGTCCTGGCGCGCAGGTGAAGTGCGCGACATTCATCGCGACATGATGCGCCTGACCCTCGAGATTGTAGTTCAGACTCTCTTCAATGCGGACGTCTCAGGTGATGCAGACAGGATTGGACGAGTTCTTTCGCGGATGGTGAAGCCGTTTGCCTCCCAGGCCACCTTGAAATGGATTCTCGACAACCGGCTGCCAACCCCCGCGCATCGACGATTTCACAAAGCTGCCCGCCAGATTGATGAGCTGGTTTATCGAATCATCTCTGAGCGGCGAGAGAGCGGATGCGATCAAGGGGATCTGCTTTCGATGCTGCTTGCAGCGCATGACGAAGATGGCAGTCAAATGACTGACCAGCAGCTACGCGACGAAGTAATGACCCTTTTCCTCGCGGGACACGAGACCACAGCGCTGACACTCTCCTGGGCCTGGTATTTGTTGGCCCTGGATTCTGACGTCGAAAAGAGGTTTCACGCCGAGCTGGAAGAAGTGCTCGCAGGAAAAGTCCCGACCGTTGCTGATCTGCCGCGTCTGAAGTACACCGAAATGATCGCCAAAGAATCGATGCGACTCTATCCTCCCGCTTACGGCGTTGGTCGCGAAGCAATCGCCGAATGTGAGATTGGCGGTTACCGGGTGAGGCCAAAAACCCAGGTGTTCATGTTTCAGTGGGCCATACATCGAGACCCGCGTTTCTTTGACGAACCGGAGCGATTTAATCCGGAACGGTGGACCGAAGAGTTTATTAGCCGCTTACCGAAGTATGCCTACTTCCCTTTCGGTGGTGGGCCTCGTCAATGCATAGGGAACTATTTTGCGATGATGGAGGTTGTTCTTCTGCTCGCGACAATCGGCCAACGATTCCGGCTATCGCTCGTGCCCGATCATCCTGTGACACTCCTGCCCGCGATGTCCTTGAGACCGCGTGATGGAATCAAGGTTGTGGTGCATGAGCGGTAGGGCAAGGTGCTTACAGAACCGCGCGCCGGGTAGAGAGTGTGTGAAAACTCAGCGGATCTGCCACAAATAAACGCAGATAGGCACGGATCAAGCAGGGGCCGAATGAGCCGATCCTCTAACAATCAGCAATCCAATCGCAAAAATCACTCAACTACAGAACAGGAAGCGGTAGCGACCTGGTCGTTTAGGCAGCACTCAACATAGGACGGCGACGGAATCGGGAAGTGAACGGCAGTCAGGTAATGCTCACGTTTCAAATCGCCGCGGGCCTGCTGTGTCTCTGATTGAGTACTGCCTAAACGACCAGGTCGCTACCGCTTCCTGTTCTGTAGTTGAGCTTGCGGTTCCGTGTTGAGTGCTGCTGAACGATCCGGTCGCTACCAGCGACCGGGTTGCTTCGTGGGGCATTTTTGGAATTGCGAATTTCGAATTGTCAGAACCGGGAGCGGATAGCAAGCTGGTACCAGCTCACCGGTGACAATGGAGCGCAGCGGAATCGCAGCGCATTGTTATGCTGCCCTGTTAATATCCAGCATGCCAATCTCAACTCCAAGCTCGTTCTGTACTGGGGCAACAACAGTACTTTTTCATCGTGAAATACCGTCCATGCTGGCCCATTACCGTCCCTGACATTGCCGTTCTTGTCTGTTGTCCCTTTATTCCACACAGAAATCACCCATCGGTTGTTTCTTGATAGGAATTTCCTTTTTAGCTTCATCTCAAACCTTGTCATGCGGTCGTGTATGGGGTTGAGAATAATCTTTGTCTCTTCGGGGATGGCGCTCATAAGACCAAAGGTATCGTGCACCTTTTTATCTTTGGGTGAGTATTTAACGCCATTGGACTCACCGCATAGCAGAACGCAGAAGTTTCCCAATACCCTCTTCGGCATCTCTTTGTTCACAAAAGTTTGAATGCGATCTTGCTTCATGCCCGTTAAAGAGGCAAACACTTGTCTAAATTCGTATTGTTTCCAAATACCATTTTTCTTGTGGAAAACAACATATCGCTCGGCGGCTGGCCGAGCTCCGTCTTTGAATTCCTCCAACAATACCGTTTTGATATTGCGAAGTGCTTCAAAGCAAGTCCGCAGATCAAATGACTCCCTTGGAACCACGCTATATAAAGAGAAAAGCGCGGCATCACATCCTTTCCTGTCCAGTAGCTCCAATACAACAGGAAGCGAATGGCTGAAATCTCTGTATCCATTCGCATACCTATGACGATAATCTCTGGAGACGATCCCGAGTTTGGTAATATTCAGGTAGGGAGTCGCCTCGGTTCTCGCGCTTTGTTCGATCGTGGCGTAACCTCTATCCTTACTCATCATTAGCAGCTGCTGCCATTCATGAGGACTTTTTTGAAGTTCATAAGATCGGACTCGTCTTCTGGATTCAAGGGACACCAAACTAGATCGCGAGAATACAGTCTGATAGTTTGTCCGGAGCCAAGAATGCTTGGGGCGAAATCTCTCAGCGTGTCATACCAAGCCCGCTGTTCGTCCCTGTACACTGGGTCATTGTCCCGTTTGTGCAGTTGTTGGCACAAAGATCGCCATCTTTCCACGGAGAATCCGACTTTCAGACCTTGCGGGTAATTGTCGAGTGCTATCTCTCTTGGATGAGTAAAATGCTGAGACTCGTCGAATTCGATGATCAGGCCATCGCTCGGAATGAAGAAATCAACCCTTGGCAATTTTGAAGACTTAACGAAGTTCTCATGGTTTCTGTGCTTCTGAAGATATTCATGAATCTTCGCCAAATCATCAGCAACACTGCTGTTCCTGTATTCTTCCACGCTGCTAGGAAGATCAATGTCCCAATTGACTTCTACACGACCGAAAAGGGCGGCAAGCAATTCTTTAACAGTGGCCTTACATACGCGACACCGCTCATTGTGGTCTCTCCTATTCAAATTAGCTCCTAGACGCCTCTCGAGGGCATAACCTATTAATCAGATTATCTCGTGTTGTAACACCAGAGATTCCTCATATAATGCCCGACAAGTTTCCTCAAGATTCTTCACTTTCCCTCCTGCTACACGATTCCGTTTGCCCTTGCTGACGTGCGGGCCACTGCCCCGAGAGGGCTACTGCACGGCGTCTCCAACGTTCGCAGGGCTGGGTTGCCCCCTCTTGACCGGCGAGCCTCTAAACAGCTTTCATCTCAGATTTACTCAAGCAGCCGGGTAATTCGCCCCCACTCCTCAAGCGTGAGAGTTTCGGCGCGGCGTTGCAAATCAACTTTTGCCTCGCAGAGGACGATGCTCGCACCTCCGTGCAGCTTGATTAACTCCTGAAGTCTGGCAGGAGCCTGTCGCAAGTTGTTGAGAATTGTCTTGCGCCGTTGAGCAAATCCGGCACTTACGACCTGCCACAGTAGACCTTCGTGCTCAACCTCGACTGCAATTCGCGGCCGAACCTTTAGTCGGACTACACTACTCCAGACCTTCGGCGCGGGACGAAACGCGTCCGGCGCCACATCAAATAGCTTCTCCGTTTCGCAATATGCCTCCACCCACACTGACAGATAACCCCGGTCAGTTGAGCTTGCTGGCGCGGTGATGCGATCGACCACCTCCCGTTGCAGCATCACCACCATCTCGGTTAGACAATGACGCTGCTCGATCAAGCGCTGCACTATCGCAGTGGAAATGTTGTAAGGAAGATTCGCCACAAGTCGTGCTTCATGTGCTGGCAGGATTTCGGAACAAAAATCTGTGACGAGTGCGTCACTGCTAACGAGCTTGAAATTTT
>JBGPNE010000041.1:0-10454 GCA_041487335.1 Pyrinomonadaceae bacterium | reverse complement strand
GATGACTTCTTCAATGCCCATTCCCGCAACACGACTGCGAAAATGCTCTCCATAGATTTGATCGCGGTCTCTGAGGAGGAACCGTGGCGCAGTTTCTTCAGGAAAGCCTTCAATGATCTGCTGGTGCGGTCCACAGGGCGGTCGGATAGGCCGTCACATTGAAATGCACAACCTGCCTCCTGTCATGGAGCAGCACGACGAAGCCGTACAAGATATTGAAAGTCACAGTAGGCACCGTGAAAAAATCAATTGCTGCGATCTGGCGAGCATGATTCCGGAGAAAGCTCTTCCATGTTTGCGAAGGTGGCTGACGACTTCGCACGCAATACTTCGCAACAGTTGATTCCGCAATCTCGTAGCCAAGCAGGTGAAGTTCTGCTTGCATCCGCGGCACTCCCCAGATGGGATTCTCGCGGGAAATTCTTCTAATAAGATCGCGAATCTCTTGGTCAATCTTGGGGCGTCCGACGAGACCTGGTCTGGATTTCCAGCGCCAGTAGTACTTGAAGCCTTGTCGGTGCCACTTAACCACAGTCTCTGGTTTGATGATCACCAGGATGGAGCGCCGGCCGCGCCGCTACCGCCGACCAGTGTGCCGATGACTGCGCCCTTCTTTCCGCCTGCGATGCCGCCGATCAGCGCGCCGGCGCCCACCCCCCCGGCAGTGGTTAACTTGTCGCGATGCTTCTGCCAGAAGCTCCGGCCGTGCTTGTGATTATCTCCGATGCAACTGTAGTGAGTGTGCCAGTAGTTACCATGCCTGTGCCTGAATCTGCCACACGTCCTGGCTGATGCCGGTGCAGCAAGAATCACGAGCATGGTAATTACCACTAAAACGGCAAGTGCTTTCCTCATAGTTTTTCCTTTCCGTTAGATTTTCTACGGGAGAGAATCAGTGATGGAGTGCTTCTTCCTGCGTATTCTAGTAAGGAAGACCAATGCCTGTCTAGCAACTAATCCCGGCAAATGATCCTGGCAACTAATCGCAACTCATCAATGTCAAGCAAGGTTTCAAAAACAAAAGAATTGTTCTGCGCTGGTCGGGTTTTCTGCCGAGAGAATGAGGCGGATGCGGTTGCGCCACAAACGAAGAGGCCTTATTATCTTCCCTCACCGCCGGAGTGGCGAAATTGGTATACGCACCAGACTCAAAATCTGGCGAGGTCAAACTCATGTCGGTTCGAGTCCGACCTCCGGCACCATTCCCCTTCGCATTCCTTCGAAAATTAGCGCATTTGTATCAACCCTGTCCAGGCCGAGTCCAAGACCAAGAGCACCATTCCCAGCAAAGCTTTCCAGTACATCCATGGCCTTGTCTCGGCTCTCCGTCGAAGTGTGTCCGTAATGCAGAATGAGTGTTTTGTCTGCATGTCCGGTAATCGATCCAATGGTTGCTAAGTCCAGCCTGAAGCATTCGCGTGACAGCGGTATGCCGTGCGTCATGGGTAACGAAGCCTAGCGGGGACCTGTCGACCGTGCAGCAGTTGTTGGGTCACAGCAACATTCAAACAACCGCAGGCTATGACCGGCGCGGTGAGAAGGCAAAACAACGAACCGCTCGGATGCTGCATTTACCCTACCGCTCTCGGTTTAGGTAAGCGGAAATCAGCGTTACCGAATCACTTTCGCACTACTGTGAAGAAAGATGCCACTGTATACAGGTAAAAATGGACGGATCCTCCTATTCAAAATGGGCGCAAACTCCCATGTGGATTATTGCCATCAGGTGTAGTTATTTACGGCGACGACCAATCAGCTTTCCCCGGTCGTTATGCAACCGCACAAAGTCGTAGCGGCAAAGTGCAGCCCCCATCTCTTAAATCAGTTTCTCGCAATAGGTCGAGAGCGTTAGGGGGTAATTCCTCATGTTTCCTTTGTTTGAACCCGGAGAGTGGTATCCGGTTGTCACCTGCCGTAGTTGTCAGACCATATTAAACCTGTTCCGCGACGCGAGTAACGGAACATCCATCCGGGTGGCAACTACTACATTCTCACTTGCCCTAAATGGCAGCACGAAGGCGCGTATAGCATGGACCAAGTTGAAAGCGATCAATATTTTGAGGGAAAAGCGGGGAATAACGAGACTTTAGCTGCGCGGGAAACGCCTTGTTTATTCGCCGATTTGTTTACTTCTGATTTAAGGAACGAGGTAACGAAAATAAAGCTGAAAGAACTAAGAGCCCAGATTGGCAAGTATCTGCCCCTTGCGGCCTTCCTGATAGTGCTGATTGCAGCGTTTGAGGTTCTATGGGGACACCTCGAGCCGATGGCGGCCACCGCAAAGATGCTCATTCTTGTCGCTGAGATCGGCATAATCCTGGGCGTGCCTATCTGTCTGATCGTTTCGGTCTTTAGACGAGCGCGGTCATTCGCTGCTTTCGGGCTGCTACTAATCTCCTGTCTTCTGGGCCTGAGCCTATGGCTCTGGTCTTTGGTCTTAGCCGATGAACTGGCCGGTGCGTTCTGGACAGTTATGGGGCTGTGCTTGGCCGGGGTAGGCATAGTTCCCGTCGCATTCATTGCCGCGCTCTTGCAAACTGAATGGGCTCAAGCAATTCAAATAGCAGTAGTGGCGGTAGCGTTTTATGCCATCGGATCGATGAGCTACTTCATCGCCTCGGGCGCGGAGCACGACTCGCCGAAGAGACGCCGCCACCGGCCTTTCTGTTGAGTGAGAAGAATCTATTATGAGTGGACCAAAACAACCACAGCAATACTCGATCACAGAAGACGGGCAATATCTGTGCTATGGCATTGACTATCTCGCGACTATTGCATATTCAACATTGCCAGCGGACAAAGCCCAAAGCCAATTTAGAGAAGTTCTCCGAGCCGTTAATTTTCATGAAGAACTCGTTAGCGCCCTGCAAGCAGTAGTGGCATACGAAAATGACCAGCCGGCGGAAGGAACCTATGGCGCGCGGGTTTACGCAAAAGCACGCGAGGTACTAAAACTAGCGGACCTTGTATAACCCCGGGCATCTTGACCCACGATCGTGACCGCCCAAATACATAGACACTATATGACGCTTCGCGACTCGTTCTCTCGAGTTTGAGTCTTTCGAGCTCGCTGAACAGTTGTTCGCCTTCTCCGATAATGTGCTCCGTGTAACGAACCCTGGCAAAGTCGCGCTTCGGTAGGGATCCGCTTCAAGGCGGTCTTTCGCGCGATCAGCGGGCATTGTGTAAGGTCCTGTGCGCGGACCTCAAAGCCGTCGCGCTTAAACGACCTAGCGGTCGCATCGTTTCAACTGATCTGTAAATGAAGGTTTGGACTCCGCATCAATGATTGCCAAGTTGCTGCTTGCAGCTCCGCACACAACGCCGATGTTAAGGTCTTGTTCAAACGAGAACATAGCCTCGCGCTCGAACCTAGAAGGTGGCTTGTACTGGTAGGCCTTCCACTCAACAAGAGGCACCTGCTAGCTTGAAGGGAGTGTGGTGTGGGGACCGTTAGGAATCGCGGGCGCCTGTTTGGCCTGGGCCATAGACAACAACCTGACTCGACTAGTCTCGGCGGGAGATCCTTTGCTTTTCGGGGATTCGCGTGCGCGTCGGAACCGATGCCTAGGCGAAACGCTGGTCACGGTGGGAGGATGTTAGAATTGAGGCGTCTCACACGCACAGTGAGTAAACGCGGCACCGTTGCCTAGTACAATACTTAATTATATCATCGGACACAATATATAGCGCCTGATGAGATATAGCGCGCTTTGATACACCTATGATATGAATGCGGGCATGATCGAATTGCGACTTGACGAGCGGTTGGGTGACCATTCGCTTTATTGGCTCGCAAAGCAGACCGGGATTGCCTACTCAACAATCCACAAGCTTGCAACCACAGACCCAGTAGGGATCACCTTCCCAGTTCTCGATAAGCTGTGTGGTGCCTTAAAGTGTAGTCCAGGCGATCTGCTTGCGAGGGTTTCTGAACCGAGCAGAAGGAACAAGCGCGCTAAGAGACCAAGCCAACGCCAAAGAACAGACGTGAGGATTCGACGGTGAGAAACATAAGGCAGCTTAGTTTCGACAATATGTCAGCGCCCCAAGCGCTAGGTGTTAGCCGGCTGAGACGTGATAACAAGCGCGACGCTCTCTATCAACGTTACGCAGACACGCTAGAAGTTGTGCCCTTACTGACTCGCTCTCTCGTGTCCTTTCAGGCAAATAAGAACACGCCGTTCTATCGCTGGTTCAAATACCGGGAGGGCTTCTCATCCGAACTAGTCCAACACTTTCTCAGTCTCTTTAAGCCAGAGCGGAAGCGAGTGCCGCGAGTATTGGACCCCTTTGCCGGTGCAGGCACGACATTGACGACTTCCACCAAAGCAGGTTGGCAGGCAACCGGCATCGAGCTTTTGCCCGTGGGTCTATCAGCCATTCGCGCGCGGCTGGTTGCTGATAGCGTCGATATTGACGCTTTCAAGTTTGAGATTAGGCGCTTAGAGAACTTCAGTTTCGGTTCGGCGTCGGCGAGCGGTTACAAATTTCCTCACATAAGGATCACCGCCGGGGCTTTTCCAACGGAAACTGAACAGGCACTTAGCGGGTTTATGAGTTTCCTTGATTCTATCAATGATCAAGGGGTCCGCTCGCTTTTTCACTTTGCCTGTCTGTCTATTCTTGAGGATATAAGCTACACACGAAAAGACGGTCAATATCTTCGCTGGGACAGCCGGTGCAGTCGCAGCCTAAACGCAAAGTTTAGCAAGGGAAAGATATATGATTTTAGGCAAGCCATCACCGCTCAGCTTGGATTAATGCTAGAGGACATTAAGCGACGCAACGGCGGTACATTCGCGGGTAACGTTCGACTGATTGAAGGGTCCAGCCTGATAGAGCTGCCGACGCTTGAGCCTAGTTATTTTGATCTGGTCCTCACATCGCCGCCGTACTGCAATCGTTACGACTATACCAGAACATACGCGCTGGAACTTGCCTTCTTGAATCATACTGACGACGACGTTAAGCGTCTGCGACAAACCCTTCTTTCTGCAACGATTGAGAACAAGTCCAAGAAGCACTGGCTTGTAGAAAGATACGCTACTCTGGGTCTTGAAAAGCGATCCAGTAGGGCTATCAACACTTTCGTCGATCACGAGGCGTTACAAGAGGTCTTGAGGGTTTTGTACGCCGCTAGAGATGCTGGCACATTGAACAACAACAATATTCCGAACTTAGTAGAGAACTACTTTTTCGAGATGAGTTTTGTGATACATGAGCTTGCTCGTGTGCTGGCTCCCGGCGGCCATGTGGTAATGGTGAATGACAATGTGCAGTACCACGGCGAAGAGGTGCCGGTGGATCTAATACTCTCGGACTTTGCGAACAGTGCTGGCTTGACTGTCCAGCGTATATGGGTGCTACCCAAGGGGAAAGGCAATAGCAGTCAACAGATGGGCGTGCATGGCCGGAATGAATTGCGCAAGTGTGTGTACGTGTGGGCCAAGCCCAGCGACTAGCGCACGTTACAGGGCGACAAGCCACTCTGCTAGGTCTTGTCCCTCCGGCACTGTGAGATTAGCCGCGTGCGTCAACAGACCGCTTTGCAGGTAACTGTAAATCTCGTCCGCCATTCGTCGCTCGATAGCAGCGCCTACGAAAAAGAGTGCTGGTTGGTGTTTATGGGGCCCGAAGGTTGTTTGAATCCTGCCCAGTGCGGTCCGCGCAGTCTTCCAATGCTCATCGGCACCCGCCGGGTCTATTCCGCCCTTTAGCTCCCCACAGGCGAGATAATTTGTTACGGCTATTTTCGATTCTTGAACGCGTCGTAGAGCTCCGTGTGACGACTCGTCAAAGGAATATCACGGCCGTCAATAAAGAGCCGTCGGATGTGGGTTCGTGTTTCCAGTAGATCGCCATCTGTCACAACGAGATTTGCTATCTTGCCGACTTCAATTGAACCGATGCGATCCGCCACATTCATGATCTGAGCGGGATAGAGTGTAACGGCTTTCAGCGCCTCTTCTTTCGGCAGACCAAAGGCAGCCGCCATGCCCGCGTAAAAGGGGAGATTACGAACGGCCGAGCCGTTGTTTCCCGTCGAGATGCAGAATCGCACCCCAGCCCGTTGTAGCTTGGCGGCGTTTTCATAGAGCGCATCGTACGGATCATCTTCGCGAAGCGGCAGATTGAGAATCCCGGTTACAATCACCGGAACGTTTTTCTCTTTCAGGAGGCTGGCAATTTTCCAGGCATCATCTCCCCCGAGAATGATGGGCTTCAGCTTCATCTCTTCCGCGAATCTGATCGCACCGCGAATCTCCGGCTCTCGATCGGCACGAAAAACAACTGGACGCTCGCCCCGCACATAGGGACCAAACGCTTCGAGTACGATATTCTGGTCTGGTCTTGGCAGCGACTTATCGTTGGCGTAAGCATCCTGCGCCCGGCCGTAGGCTTCAGCGTCGCGCAGCATCTTGCGAATCTGCTCAAGCTGGCGCTCTCCAGTTGCCAGTGCTTCGCTGAGGTTTGTGTTCTGCTGTTGTTCGCCCGCGAATTCACCACCTCGGCCAGCTACGCGCGGATAATTGATGACCAGCGCTGCATAAGGGACAAGCGCCATTTCGAGTGGTGTTGTGCCGACCAGATTGATGACTGCCGCTTGGCCGGAGATCAAACCGCCAAGCGGAAGTGTGACGGCACTCGTGACGCCATCAACCCGTGTGACCGCGATGTGTGCACTGTGAGGATTGACTGCAATGATCGCCTTGGCATTCGGATTCAAGTCGCCTATTTCCGCCGTATCAACCGTGCCAGGGGCGCCCTGGCCCACCTCAACCAGGCCTAACGAAGTTCCTGCATCCATCATTCCGGGATAAACCGTCAGACCGCGCGCGTCAATCGGCTTCACGCCTGGCGGGATGCCGACGCTAGCACCGACCGCCGCGATCTTGCCGTCCTTGATCACGACCGAGCCGTTTTCAATCTCTGGACCGCTGACCGTGACAATGCGCGCGTTGCGAATCACGTAGGTGCCGCGTGGGGGAGTAACTCCTTGCTGAGGTGCCGGATTGCCGATTTGTTGCGCTGAGGCCGATGAGAGCAAAAGGGCAGACAAGATAAGTGTGAGGCGTAGCCTGGCAAGGGAAAATACAGAGCCACGGAAAGGCTCAGAGGCTGTGTCAAAACTCGGAGAAGGCCCACCACCCCAGCCGGGCTGCCCGGCTGGGGACCCCGGCAGGAAATGAACAGCAGACGCCGAAGGCGTTCGCCGAATGCAGCCCAGGGCAGCGCCATGGGTATGGGAGACAGTGGCAATGGAGTCGAACTCTGTAAGAGTTCGCAAAGAAAAGGCTTCGCCAACGCCTTCGGCGTTCGCTCGTCTTAATAACGTGGTCCTACCCAGGGCGTTGCCCTGGGCTGTTATTTGCCGACACCTTCGGCGTAAAGAACCCGAGTTTTGACAAGGCCTCAAAACCTTTCCGCATTGCCCAACGGCAAAGCCGCTATGCGTCGCCACGACTCTGTCTCTCACCGTGTCAGGGCCTCTTCCCATCTCCCCATCTCCCATCTCCGCGTCACCGTGTCCCCGTGTCTCCCCGTCTCCCCGTCTCCCCATCCCCGCGTCTCTTCTTCTTTGCCCGCTCATGGCTGGACGACGTCCTCCCACATATCATCGTCAGCATCAGGCGGGCGCCGCCGTGGCGGGGCTGGAGGCGAAACCCCACTTGCGGGCGGGCGATTGGGCTCGGCCTGTTCGAGCTGCGCGCGTTCCTTCTGCAGTTCGGCTCGCCTGGCGAGGTCTTGTTGGCGATCGAAGAAGATTTCGCCATCGATGAAAGTTGTATCGACGCGCGCGTAGACGCTGAAAGGATGGCCGTTCCAGATGGCCAGATCGGCATCTTTGCCGACTTCAATTGACCCGACATGGTCTTGAATTCCCAGTTGTATTGCCGGATTTATGGTAATCAACCTCAGCGCCTGTGCTTCAGTCAGATCGCCATAACGCATAGCCTTTGCGGCCTCGATGTTCAATCGCCGAGCGCGTTCGTCAGAGTCTGAATTCATTGAGACGACGACACCCGCGCGCGTCATGATGGCGGCGTTGTAAGGAATTGCGTCGTAAGCTTCGATCTTATAGCCCCAGAAGTCGGCGAAGATTGAAGCGCCGGCGCCGTGTTGCACGATCTCTTTCGCTACTTTGTAACCTTCGAGTACGTGCTGGAATGTTTTGACTTTGAAGCCAAACTCGTTCGCGATATTGATAAGCATCAAGATCTCATCAGCGCGGTAGCAGTGCGAATGGACGTAACGCTTGCCTTCGAGCACTTCGACTAACGGTTCGAGTTGAAGATCACGGCGCGGTGGAATGAGGTTCTTTTCGCCGCGCGCCAACGCGGCGCGATATTCGTCCCAGGTCTTCTTGTAATCGCGGGCGCGGGTAAAAGCATCGCGAATCACTTCTTCGACCCCCATACGCGTTGCGGGATAACGGCGTTGCAGTCCCGGAAGCGCCAGGGTGTTTGAGCGCTTCGGGTTTTCACCAAGTGCAAACTTTATCCCGGGCATGGCGCCGGGAAAGATGAACTCCTCAATCGGCTGGCCATATTTGATCTTCACCACGGTGTTTAGGCCACCAATCGGATTTGCGGATCCATGCAAGAGGTTAAGAGTCGTGGTGCCGCCTGCTAACTCGCGATACAGATCGGGATCGGTTGGATTGAGTACATCGCGCGTCCGCGCCATCGAAGTAACGGCCAAACTGCCTTCATTGATCGCATCGAGCATCGAGTGGGAATGGCAGTCGATAATTCCGGGCATGAGATACTTGCCCGTAGCATCGATGACGCGCGCAGTCGAGGAAGCTTTCAGGTTCTTGCCGATAGCCGCGATCTTTCCCCGGCGAATTAGAACATCAGAGTTCTGTAACGTTCCCTGAGTGATGGTCAGGATAGTGGCGTTGCGAATCAGTGTCTCCGCCTGCAAGCGTCCGCCTTCGGCCGCTCGATCTTGTTGAGCCGGGACCGCCAGCAATCGCAGGGTGCAGAGGATGGCGAGAAAAAGTATGCGTGCAATTGATCTTCTCATCGTGAACTCCGTGGAGCAGTTAGAGTCGGACTCCGTAAAGCTGCAGAATTCTGATTCAACGCCAGCGTGCCGGGAATATTCTGCGCGCCGAAACTGATACTGACCCTCCAGTTGCCCGACAGGTCGCTGTTGGCCCCTAGCGGCGTAACCCCTACCGATGGAGCGCCTGGCGTAGCGGACCGCGCTCCGGTAAATGATCCGGGAGAGCGGCCTACGATATTCACAGTGCCTTTCATTTCATTGCCGCTGATCGTTGCGGTGAAAGTTGCTTCCGCCGTCTGTCCTTGGACGGTAACAGGAACCGTGAAGCGAATTTCTCCCGATTGCGCGACCGAAGCATTGGCGATCTCCCCGGAACCAAGCGGCCCCTGAATCGATCCGCGCAGCCGCGGGCCTTCTTGTTGCAGTTCCAGCGTAACTGCGACTTCACCCTGGCCCAGATTGACATTCAGCGTCCATGTCCCCCCGGCCATGCCACGCGTCTGGCCCACCGCAGTTTGGGCGGGCCGCAAGTCCACTGGCTGGCCATCAATGAACACATGCGCGACACGGCTGTTGCGATCGAAGAGATCACCGCGCGTGACGGTGAGATTGGCGATCTTTCCTGTCTCGACGGAGCCTAGACGATCAGCGACGCCGAAGATCTCAGCGGCACGAATTGTCAGGGCGCGCAGAGCATCTTCCTTGTCCAGACCGTTATCGACTGTCCTCGCAGCATTAGCAACAAAATCAGAGAGGCTACCCAGGCCGCCAGACTGAAAGGCAAAACGCACCTTCGCGGCCGCGAGTTTCGCGGCGGTTTTTGGCGCTGCCACGCGCTCGCGAAGCACTCGCAACGGCTCGGGGTCGGCTTCAGGCATTGCGGCCGTTGTGCGTTTGGGAAAATTTAAAGAGAGCAGTACGGGGACATTGTCTTTTTGCAGGTGGTCCGTCACCTTCCAGGAGTCGGCGCCACCTGCAATGATCGCCCTAAGTTTGAATTCATCCGCCAGATCAAGCGCTCGCTGAATTTCGCGCTCTCGGTCTACATAAAAGACCACCGGCATTCTGCCCTCGAGAACGGGGATGAGCGCCTCGAGAGATCGGTCCTGCGATGGCCGGCGCGTACCGCGAGGGGATCGTTCGTAGATCTGCCGGGCTTCGCGGTAACGCTCGGCATCGAGCAGCATCTGCCTGAGCGTCGCAAAGACGCCCATAAGCGAGCTCGGGTAGCCGCCGCGCAGTGGGATAAAACCGACATGCATGGCCACGGGTGAGCGCACGATCATCTGTTGCGGTGTCTCGCCGGCAAGATTAATCAGCGCTGACTGGCCCATCCAGATTCCAGTGCGCGGCGCGGTCAGCGCGGTGGTTATTCCCGCATTGCGTGCGGAGTCGATCTCAGCTCCGCCGGGTCTGATCAGATCTTCGGCGAGCACTTC
>JBGPNE010000040.1:0-10521 GCA_041487335.1 Pyrinomonadaceae bacterium | reverse complement strand
GTCCATTCGGCGACCACCTCCGGCGCATTCTTGTTCTCCTCGCGCGTGACCCAGCGCTCACGGAAGTGATGCGCGAAGTTTTGCGCGGCAACTCCTGTCCGACAACCGATAGCTTTTACCGGCTACACAGTACCGGCCTGTTGTCGGGCAATTCGGCGCGCGAGGCGAAGCTTCGCTACCCGCTTTACACGAATTATCTTGAACGCCATCTCTTGTAGAGATGATAACTGCGGGCCGCGACAGACATGAACTTACACTAACGCGCCTCGACTCGCCGTTGGTGCTAAGCAAACCGCCATGAGCGTCAATCAAACGAGCTTCTACGTCACGGGCGGCACGCTCCGTCGCAATGCCCCATCGTATGTTTTGCGGCGCGCCGATACAGACCTGTACGAAGGTTTATGACAGGGTGAATTTTGCTACGTGCTGACCTCGCGGCAGAGGGGCAAGTCGTCCCTCATGGTACGAACCTCATCCCTTCCAGCAGCCAGAAGATGCAACAGTATCGCAGCGGCCCAGCACCCCCTCATGGTTTTCGGATCGGCTTGGTCATCAGCTCGACATAAAGCTGTTTGAACCTGTCCCGGTCCA
This sequence comes from Pyrinomonadaceae bacterium, assembly GCA_041487335.1. Lineage (GTDB taxonomy): Bacteria > Acidobacteriota > Blastocatellia > Pyrinomonadales > Pyrinomonadaceae > PSRF01. The sequence continues at coordinate 9,930 of JBGPNE010000040.1, read as the reverse complement.
GGTCCATAAGGACATTGACCAGGCCCGCCGAGGGTGGTGGCCCAGTGTACCATTGTGGAGTTGTGCCCCGGACCTTCCATTCTGCGTTCCAATCCTTTGCCCAAAAGATCGAGTCACCGTAGCGCGGGCCAAAGCCGGTGGTGATATCCACATACATCTCTTCCGACTTGGTGAAGATCGACGGCTCGATAATCTGGGCCGAGATCATCTCGTCAGGCATGCGAAACCCGCGCGAGGGGTTCCGCCTATAGGGCTTCTGCACGTGCTCGGTAAACAGCTCTTTGATGGGACTGGCCGCTCGGTCCACAATTTCATCTATCATCAATCGCCCGGGACGCAGCTCATCATGAGCGTGGACCTGCTCCCCGAGATCGACGGTGACAACCGTGGCTTTCGGCCAAGGCGTTCGCAGCACGATCTTGGCTGCCTCAGCGTCGAAGAAGACGTTGAAGGCACTGGTGAAGTACTCCACCCCGGTACCCATGAAAACGACTTCCGGAACCAAAGGCACGATATCCGGTGCTAGCTTGATAGCCAACGCCAAATTGGTTAGTGGCCCTCCTGTGTAAATGATCACTTCGTTCGGATACTTGCGCACCTGTTCAATTATGAAATGGGTCGCGTGCTGCTCCCGGGGTTTGATCTGGGCAAAGCGCTCATAGGCGCCGGTCAACGGCCGGACTTCGTTCGGGCCCCAATTGCCTGAGTTGAAAGCTCCCAACCACGGATCCAGCCGATGGCCGCCGTAAAGCTGATACCGCAGCAACGCCTCTTCTTTGTTGTTGATCATCGGGAATTCGGCGCCCGCGAATACCGGGACCTCCGTACGGTCCATCAATTCCAGCAAACGAAGGGTCCAGGCCATCTCCTGCTTTACCCATTGATCACCGGCAACCAACGTAATGCCGAGTAGATCGACGTTATCTGCCTGCAGCAGCATCAGCAACCCCTGCATGTCGGTGCCCATCGGCCCATTGTTGTCTTGATCGTAGATGACTTTGCGCCGGTCGGGCGCAGGCAGTGGCCTATCCCCACGATCAGCCGCCAGCAGGTCATGAGTAGACGATTGCGACAACATAAACGCGGCGCCCGCAACACCTGAGGTCTTGATAAAATTTCTCCGATTGATCTTCATCATATGACTCCTTCTTCAGATCTGCTTTTCTCAGTGTTAGTCCTCGCCGGCCAGTCTCGAGGTGCGAAAGGCGTTTCGCCTGCGAGTCACCTCTTACAGTGCTGGCCTCATTTTGGCTTGCGAATGGGTTTCGTCATTAAATCGACAAACAGATCCTTGAATCGCTTCTTGTCCAGGTCTTTGAGAATTAACAGGCGCTGCGCCTTTGGCGATGGCCGGTTCTGGCCGACCCCGGGAAACCCCTTGAGCCTGGTTTCCCAGTCCTGGTCCCAGAAAATCGTGTCACCATAGTGACGATCGTTATCCGTGACCACGTCAACGTACATTTCCTCGGCGGCAGTAAAGATCGAAGGATCGATGATCTGTGCCGCCATCATCTCGTCCGGCATCCGGAACCAACGCAAGTCGGGATTCTCGCGGTGAGGTTTCTGCTCATAGTCGCGAAACAACTCCTTGATGGGCGAATGGGCGTGGTCCACGATCCAATCGACCTTCCCGTCATCACCCATGTGAACTGTCTCAGCCAGATCGACGGTCACTACGGTAAACTTGGGCCAACCAGCGCGAAATGCGATCTTAGCGGCCTCGGCATCGAAGTAGACGTTGAAGGAACTGGTAGAGTGATGGATGCCTCCACCCATGAACACTACCTCCTCAACGAGCGGCACGATGTCCGGCGCCATCATTGCTGCCAACGCCAAGTTCGTCAGCGGCCCACCACAGTAAATTGTCACGTCGTGTGGGTGAGCTCTGACCGCGCGGATGATGAAGTCGACCGCGTGTTCGTTCTGGGCCTTGATCCCTGCAAAAGTGTTGTAGGGCGGCGGCAGGGGGCGAATAACGTTCGGTTCCCCGCCATCCTTATTGAAGGCCCCGAGGAAACCCTCTAGCCGGCGGGAGCGGGCGCCAAACATCTCGTAGCGCTTTTGCGCCTCGGACTTAGTGTTGAGCAGGGGCATATCGGCTCCCATAAAGACCGGGATCTCCGTCCGTCCCATTAGCTCGAGCAGCCGCAGAGCAAATGCCGTCTCCTGCTTCACGTATAGATCGCCCGTCACGGTGGTGACGCCCAGTATCTCCACGTTGTCCGCCTGCAACAGCATTAGCGTGCCGACCGTGTCGGTGCTCAGCGGGCCACGATGGTCCTGGTCGTAAATGACTTTGCGTATGCGCCCGGACGAAGACGACTGGGAGGCAACGGCTCCGGAGGCGTGGCCTGCTTCAGGCATACGAATAGGGGTTGAACTCCCCAGGCTGGCAGGGGTCGAAAAAAGTGAATCTCGCAGGTTAACCCTCATGGTTGCTCCTTTTTCCAGTGTTGACAATTTCCACGTTGACAGCGACGAAGTAATTTTGGCCGTCGGCCACTGTCTTGCAAATTTCGTCCGCTATGACATTAGGTTGCTCCGGACCATCCCTGGCTGGATGACTAACTCAATCCTTCTTACGATCAGCAAGACAATCAAAAATCCCGCCGGGTGCAACAGACCCGCAATAACAAATATCAGCGAATAACTGTGGTAGGTGGTCAGCAGATAACCAACCAAAAGGTTGAACAGCATGGCTCCGAACGACCCGGCAGCTCCCAATAAGCCCGCCACAGAACCGACGACCCTTGAAGGAAACATGTCTGCCGCCAGCGTCTGAATGATCGTGGACCAGAATTGATGACCGAATAGGGCCATGCTAAAGAAGACGATAGCCAGGCTCAGCGGTGAGGCGGCAATGAAGAGCGAAGCCGGCATCAATGAGGCGCTGATGCCCAGCGCTAGCTTGCGCGAGGTGTCAACACTAACGTTGCGCTGGATCAAGTAACTGCTAAACCAGCCTCCGATGAAGCTGCCGGCGCCCGCAAAGGCGTAAGGGATCCAGGCATAGTAGCCAATCTGTTTGATGTTCAACCCCCGCACGTCACCGAGATATTTAGGCAACCAGAAGATAAAGAAGTACCAGGCCGAGTCAGAGAGAAACTTGGCAGCCAGCAGCCCCCACACCTGGCGGTATTTGAGCAGGTCAATCCAGCGGACGCGGCGGCCGGCGTCATCGTCCGGGTCAACGCGCGCGCTCGCCAGAGAAGTCTCGATATACTCACGTTCGGGAAGGGTGATGAGCTTGTGGCTGCCTGGCAGATCATAAAGTCTCAGCCAGCAGAGAGCCCATATGAAGCCCAGAATACCGGTGATAAAGAAGACCCAGCGCCAGTTAAGTCCCAGCACAATCGCGGCGATCATCGGGGGAGCGATGACCGCCCCCACGCTCGAGCCCGTGTTGAAGATGCCGAAAGCAAAAGATCGCTCCTTCGGCGGAAACCATTCGGAGACAGCCTTGGCGGAACCCGGAAAGCCTCCTCCCTCGCCCAGACCGAGCAGGAAGCGAAAGACGCCCAACCCGAGGACACTGGACACCGTGCCGTGCATGAAGTTGGCCGCTGACCACCAGATGATCATCACGGCGTAACCGCGGCGCGTTCCCAACAGATCAATAATACGTCCGCCACCGGCGTACATGAGCCCGTAAGCCAGCAAAAATAGGAACTGCAATTGGGAATATTGCTGGTCTGTGAGTGGGATGTGTTTCTGCAGCTCGGTTACCACTACCGGCAGGTTTTGTCTGTCGAGATAGTTAAGTGCGGTAGCCGCGGCCAGAAGCACCACAATCCACCAGCGAAGGCTCTTGATCTGCCGCATAGTTTGTCTATCCGCAACCGCTGCTTAGAGAACAACCCGATAAACGAGACGACTCGCGCCGGATTCTACCTGGCACTCAGACGCTCCATGAAAAGGGCTTTCACCTGCTGTTCTTCAATAGCCACAGCCACGTCCACATTCGGCTCTACCGCCTCACTACCGACAATGCCAAAGTGGTCACCCTCAGGACCGATTTTTACGACAACATTGCGGCGGTTAGCCACGGTCTGTCCCAGCGTGAGCTGACCCGCGGTCTCTATGTCGACCTTCATCCGTTCCGTCGTGAAGTATTTGCTTTGGATCACGTAAGCGGTGGCCGGAAGATCGTTGAAGCCGGTCGTTGGTTCCCGGCCTGTGGCGTCGCGACCTACCCTGTTGAGACGGAAGCGCCCCAATTCGGCGGCAATATGGGCCACCTGAGTGCCCGCTTGATCGATCTTGTCAAAATCCGCTGCTGTGAACTGTACCTTCGTAGTGACATCGGTACCCACCATGCCAATCCGGGGAATTCCCGAGTTCATCACGATCCTCGCAGCCTCAGGGTCTGCGTAAACGTTGAAGGTGGCAACCGGGGTGACGTTGCCGTTGGAGTTGATAGTTCCTCCCATAAACACCAACTCGGCAATCTGCGGTGCGATCGAAGGATCCTTGAGCAGCGCGAGCGCGATGTTGGTGAGTGGGCCAATGGCTAAGATCGAGATCTGATTTGGTCTGGCTTTGACGCGCGAGATGATGAAGTCCATCGCATGCTGATCGATTAGCTTGACACGGGGCTCCGGGAGTTGGATGTTTCCGAATCCATTGGCTCCGTGGTAGGGCCGCGCAGTTACCATTTTCCTCACCAAGGGCCTGGTGGCGCCCAGAGCCACGGGAACTTCCGGGTGCCCGGCGAGTTCGACCAGCGTTCGGGCGTTGCGCTGACCAAACTCCGCTTCGACATTACCCCCGACCACAGTCAAGCATTCGACATTTACCTCTTTCGACTTGAACGCCAGGAGGATCGAAACCGCATCGTCCACGCCCGGGTCGGTGTCGATGATTAGAGACTTCGGTCTGCCGGTCTGCGCAGAGAGAAATGCAAGCGGCCCACCTTCGACCAGGCTTCCCACTGGTCTGGCAGCTCCATGCAGTCGACCAAGCGCGGGACAGGTCAAGGCGAGCGCCCCCTGGGCCAGAAAGCTTCTCCTCGTGAAATCCAATTTACACCTCCACTGTTGTGAACTGAGATTGGACCACATCTGGGGAGCCCCCGACCTGCGGTTGCCGGCCAGGGCCAAAAAGCAGGGTCGGGCAGCCCCCCATTTTCGAAACTTCAAGATACACGCCGCCGGAGCTCCCAGGGCCCGGGGGAGCGGCACAATGCGACTAGCTATGACCGAAACCAGGCTGGCGGTCGCGACTGCCCGTAAATCTCGTCAGGATGAGGGCCAGGGACTTGAGCGCGAGATCGCCCATCATTTAGTTGGCCAGATCGCTTTCGCTTTGATTGTGCCGGTTGAAGCGTTCGAGAACATACTTCAAAAACTCGTCGTAGGCGTGGCTGAAGCCCGTCTCAATTTCCTGATCGCTTCCCTCGATCACGAGCTGAATCATCGTCTTGTGTTCATCGAACATCGCATCGAATCTGAAGTTGGGCGAATGTGGGTGGTCGCGTATCTGCTCATAACCGAAGAAACGAGCCGAGATGTCCACCAGCATCTTCTCGAGATTCGAATTCCCTGATAATGCCCAGAGCGTCTTGTGAAACTCAAAGTCAGCCTCGGCAAACTGAATCACGTCGCGATTCTGGGCCGCTTCCTGAAGCCGGTCCAAACTCTCTCTTAAGGCGGCGCTGCCTGCCGCTGTCAGCGTGGCACGCACTTTCTTTGCCGCATGGGTTTCCAGCACTTCACGGATTTCAAAGATCTCCCGAATGTCCTGATCAGATAGCTGGGTTACGAAGGCGCCCTGGTGAGGCTTGATCGTAACAAAGCCATGCTGCGACAACGCCAGCAGTGCTTCACGCAACGGCGCGCGGCTGACATTGAGTTGTTTGGCGAGGGACATTTCGACAATTCTCTCCCCTGGCTTCAAGGTCCCATTCAAGATCCAGCCCCGCAAGAGCCCAAAGATCTTGTCTCGAAGGACCTCCTTCTGGATGAAATGTTCCTGCGAGGTTGCCAGCAAGATCCTCCAACAATCAGGTTGGTATTGCCTGAACTTCTGACTCAGAAAATGAACTTTAGGCCAAACTGGATCAGCCGTGCATCATTAATGGTGGTGGTAATGGTCCCGGCGGCTGGAGTGCCAATCGCCGTGTTCGGCAGATCAAACTGAGGCGTATTGAAGATGTTAAATATTTCCGTCCGGAACTGCAGGTCCGAGCCTTCCCGAATGCGGAAGCGCTTGAAGATCGAGAAGTCGAAGTTGGTTTGCGGCGGTCCACTGCCAAAGGTCCGGCCCGAATTGCCAAACGCGAACGCGGCTGGAGCGGTAAAGCAGCTCTTGTCAAACCAGCGTGTGACCGTCCGTTCGGAACTAGGTAGGCTACCATCACAGATGCGGTTCGGACGATTGGCCATCGTATTGTTGAGCAACGAAGGCGTGATCGTCGCACCGAGAGGAAATCCGCTACGCAGGCGGGTAATACCGCTGAACTGCCACCCACCCACCAGTTGATTGAGGGCCGGACTGACCGTTGACAAATAGCGTTGGCCCCGTCCAAACGGCAGATCGTAAACATAGCTGAGGGTGAATGAATGGCGCAGGTCCGTGCTGGAAAACCCTCGATCGGAGTTTTCGCCCTGAGGCGTAAAAGGATAGAAAAGCGCCCCGATGGCATTTGGTTGGAAGGTCAAGCTTTCCCCGGTTTCGTCACCCAGCGATTTGCTCCAGGCATAACCAATCAGGAAATAGAGGTTGCTGGAGAGACGCTTTTCGGCCTTCAATTGCATCGCGTTGTAATCAGAGCGCCCACGGCTGGTGATTGCGTTAATCGAACCCAGGGCCGGGAAGGGCCGGCGCGGGTTGATCTGCCCTGCGCCAGGGGGCGGTGAATTAAAGCTGCCGTCCTTGGCGAGCAGCCTGTCCGCCCTGGTTCCCACATAGGCCAGAGTTATCACGGTGGACCAACCCAGCTCCTGTTGGAGGCTCAGGTTCCACTGCTGCACAAAGCCAAGACGGAAGTTGCGATCGACAAAGTTGACGTTTCCTGAAGGGTGATTGGGATCCTGTTGCACCGGAGCGGGAAATCCCTCGCGCAGCAAGCGTGCTGGCGTAATGCTGTTGCTGCTGAAGAGCGGCTGATCAACGAAGGGAGGATTTGGGCCTTGTATCCCGCCCTGGGCAAAATCGTTGAAGATTCCGTAACCGCCGCGGATGACAAATCTACGACTGGCAAACGGAGTGTAGGCAAACCCAATACGCGGCTGGAAGTTATTCTTGTCAGTTGTCACACCGCCGGTCTTGGAAGCGTTAACTCCGGCAACCAGGATGGCGCCATTTGTAGGATCGAAATAGGATAGCCGGTTGTCAGCATCGGTCTGAGGAGTAATCAGTTCATAGGCGAGGCCCAGGTTCAGCACAAGATTGGGCGTAACCGGCCATTCATCCGCCAGATAACCGCGATAGTCCTGCCAGCGATTGCGAGATACCTCGCTACCGAACACGTTCGAGCGGCTAAGGCTGGCAGGCAGGCCCAACAGCAGGCTGGCTACCGATGCTCCAGTTCCCGACTGAAAAGCAGCGCCGGCCCTTTGGGCTGTGAATAGTTGGTCGAATGTCACGTTGCCGCGTGGCGCCTGGATCGCTGTGTTATTCATCTTCTGGTAACGCAAGGCAAAGCCAAAGTTTAACGAATGGCGCCCCTTCGTGGTCGACAAATTGTCGGAGACCTGGTAGACATCAGTGCCCAGCAGCAGCGGCGTAGCCAGCCGATCGCCCAGCCCATTAAAGCCCGAAAGATTGATACGCGTCAGCCCCGAGGTAAAGGCATCGCCCAGATTCGCGCCCGGTATCCCTATTTGCGTGGCGAGGTCTTGCCCAAAGCTTGGACCCACTACCGTGATATTGATCCGGTTCCAACCCAGGACCAACTGGTTTGCCGTCGTCGGGGAGAAGATATGGTTTTCGACGACGCCCAGGTTGCGCGCTCTGGGCGTGTTGACAGTGGCGCTTTGAAACGAACTGACGCCACCTCCGAGTCCCGGCAGGGGGCCGGGAAAGAACTGCTTCGCATTGTCGAAGCTGAAACGAACGAAATACGAATCAGCGTCGCGCACATTGTGGTCAACGCGTACGTCAAACTGGTTCTGGTCGACTACGCGCTTAGAGTTGAAACGGAAGTTGTTTGCCAACCCGGGCAGATTTGGTATGGGATAGAGGTTCAGCAATTTTACCGCTATCGGATCGAGCCGCGCAGTGGGGATCACATTACCGGCAAACTGGGTACGCGTCCCGGTATTGAAGGTAGTGCAGGTCTGCGTGGCCGCGTTGAAGGTTAAACAAGGGTCGAACACAGGCGCCTGCCCTGGCTCTGAAAAGTCTCCGGCTCGGGCTCGCGCCGTTGGTACCGTGGACAGGAAAGTCAGCTCTTTGCGAATGCGCGTACCCTGGTAATCGCCAAAGAGGAACAGCTTGTCTTTTTTGATCGGCCCACCCAGCGAAAAACCAAACTGGTTCTGCCGAAAACTGGGTTTCTGCGCCCCATCAAAGAAGTTCCGCGCATCCAGCGCATCATTGCGCAAAAACTCGAAGGCCGTGCCGTGAAAGCCATTGGTGCCCGACTTGGTGGTCAGGATGATCGTCCCGCCCCCGTTGCGCCCGTATTGCGCGGTGTAGTTGCTGGTGAGCACCTTGAACTCCTGGATGGAGTCTATCGAAGGCAAAATGGCTATGGAGCCCGCCGTCAACTCGTTGTTGTCGACACCGTCGAGGATCCAGTCGTTGGTATTCTCTTTTAGTCCGTTAACCGATAGCGACGTAGTACCGCGCACAGACGTGCTGGCCGACGGATTGTTGAACTGCTGGCCTTCCGACTTGATCGCCCCTGGGCTGAGCGTACCCAACTGTACAAAGTTACGACCGTTCAGCGGCAACTCCACAATACTGCGTTGATGCACGACCTGGCCCAAAGTAGACGTGGTGCGCTCCAGTAGTGGCGCCTCAGCCTGAACCTGAACACTAGCTGTGGAGCCGGCAACCTGCAGCGTCAGGTTGATCTCGCGCTTCTCCTGTATCTCGAGGACCATGCCCTTGACCTCGCCCTCCTGAAACCCTTCCTGCGAAACGCGGATGGTGTATTTGCCGATGGGTAACAGACTGGCTAGATAATTTCCCTCCTCATCGGTCTTCACAGGTCGCTGGGCATTGGTTCCCTCATTGATAATGGTCACGGTAGCGCCGGGCACCAGGGCGCCGTTGGCATCACTCACCCGGCCGTAGATTGTGCCTGAAGCAGTCTGCGCCAGTGCCATTTGGCCCGACCCGAGACAGATGAACAGCAAGCAGACGCACCAAAAGTAGCAATTCAATTTCGTTGTCATCAGAAGCCTCCGGTTTAAGAGTTTTCGGACATGATCTGGGAGAAGAAAACTTGCGCTATCAGTAAACGGAGAACCAACCTGGCGTGGCAATTTGGTGTAACGCAAGCTCTCGAGCTTGCGACGCAAACTAACAGTTTGCGCTATCGAAATGGCATGGAACAAAAGACCGCTTGACAATCGACGGTCGACAATTATAATTGTCGACCGTTGCATTTGTCAATAGTCTGCGTTTCAGGGTGGTGGGTCAGTTTCAATGAAAGTGTCCGATTTTAGTTTGTCGAGGCGCAACGACAAGCTAAAAAAGCTTATCGGACATCCTGAAAGGATGTGAGTTAATAGCCGTGGGTGAGCGCTGCGACACCCACGGAACACGCCAGATCTGATTCTGACCCTGAAAGGTTCACATTTGCACCGAACGTTTTTCAGGGTCAACGAGAATGTTTATCCGCGATCCGTGGGCGTCGCAAGCTCGCCCACGGCTACTAAATTGAATCCCTTCGGGATTCCAAACGCTTGTGAATTGCAATCAAGGCCAAACTGACCCACTACCGTAGCGTTTGATAGCAGATGGTGAGCCTTTACTCTG
>JBGPNE010000039.1:0-10631 GCA_041487335.1 Pyrinomonadaceae bacterium | reverse complement strand
TCCTCAAACTGTTCGATGGAAACTGTTCTGAGCGTTCTCGCGCTTGAACGGAAACAGGCGAGCGCTGCTTCTCCGTCCAAGCGCGCGATCTCCTGGGTGAGCATGAGGACGCGCTGTGCCAGCTCAATCGCGCGAGCGCGCTCGACTTCTCCCGCCAGGCCACGTATAAATCCCGGACTGCTCCGAGCAAACGCCACCAGACTTGCATTGCCATGTTGAGCGACAATCCACAAAAGATCGATCCAGTCGCTAAACACCTCAGGCATGGAGCGCAAGATTTCGCCACCTGACAGCATTAGGTGCAGCGCGACGCCCCCGCCCCGCTCGAGAAACCCGCCGGTTCGATCGAGCAGCCGTAACGCATCTCTAGCCGCCAGACCTTTAAGGGCAGTTGGCAGTGAGGCCCAGGCATCCGAGGCAATTCCTCCCGCGCGCGTGGCAAAGGCCGACGCCAATAGCAGAGCGTTCTGCGTTAGGGACTCATCCTCGAACTTATTTAGAACTTCGACGACCCGCGGAGTGGCCTCAAGAAAGTCTGAACTGTGCTTGGCTGAGCGCCTGGAGATCTCTTCAGCAATTTCCAGAACTGAATGTAGCGCTGCGGGGCTGTTGACGGTCATGGCGAGCGCTGACACCTTTCGGAAAGTGTCAATGGCGACTGAACTCGAAAGGTTCATCTGACGCGAACAGAGCTGAAAAACAGTGGGACGCGCTTCCCGGGGTATGTTGTTCAGATCATTGACCCCCGCCGAGAAAAATGTGACAGCCGCTTCTACGTCACCCATTCCCAGGCGGCGGCCCATTTCGCCCCACGAACGCAATTCGGCTGCAGCGAGCACCGGCGCAGCTTCGGGCACCGCCCGCAGAAATTCGATGCTGGCACGCAAAGACACGCCCGCGATCGCTGCGCTTGTCTCAATCGCGGCGGCCGCCTGATCTAAAGGCAGCCGAGCCAGATCGCGAGTTAGTTCGATGATTGATTGACGTTCTGATGCGACTTTTTGGGAGTGGAATCCATCCGCGAACTCTTGCTCGAGGAAATGCGTGGAGTCTGGCTCCTCTCCGGATGGTACCGGGGCGAACTTCTTTTCGGATTCGGATTCCATCTTGCCTCAAGTCTAGATCACTGTTGTAACGATCTCGCGAATGCTTCGCTGCAATTCGCGATCGTCAGTGATGGGGGAGCACATTGCCACGTCGGCAGCCGTAACAGGAGGGATTCCCAGCGCGATCAATTGCGCTGCATAGATGAGGAGGCGTGTCGAGACTCCTTCTTCCAATCCGTGCCCGCGCAGGTTACGAACTTTCTGGCCTATTAGTACCAGATCGCGCGCCGAGCCCTCATCGATGCCGCCTTCACGCGCAACGATCTCTGACTCCAATTCGGCTGGTGGGTAATCAAAATCGATAGCCACGAAGCGTTGACGGGTTGATTGCTTGAGATCCTTGAGAATCGATTGGTAGCCCGGGTTGTAAGAGACCACGAGCATGAAATCTGAGGGAGCGTCGAGAATGGTACCGCGCTTTTCGATGGGCAAACGGCGCCGATGGTCCGTCAAGGGATGAATGATTACCACGGTGTCTTTGCGTGCTTCGACTATTTCGTCGAGATAGCAGATGGCGCCATTGCGCACTGCCGAGGTGAGGGGGCCGTCGTGCCAGACAGTCTCTTCGCCTTCCAGCAGGAAGCGACCGACCAGATCAGTGGCAGAGAGATCTTCATGACAGGCTACAGTGATCAATGGCCTTTCGAGTCGCCAGGCCATGTGTTCGACGAAACGAGTCTTGCCGCAGCCAGTCGGGCCTTTTAGAATTACGGGCAGCCGGGCTGCATGGGCCGCCTCAAAAAGATCTACTTCCCGACCAACCGGCAGGTAATAAGGCTCTTCGCTGATTCGATATTCTTCAATCGCTCGTTCAGTCATGATTTCGATTAAACTTACTTAACCACTCGCTCTGCGGTATCCTAATGGCGGTTGACGAAGAGGCATCTTAACATTCGCTTCGAAAGGGCGGCAACGAAGGGCAATTTGTGATTGCCGAGCCGAGTTTGGATTTAAGACAAAAGCACATCAGGGCGCTTTAAATCGGCAATCGCAAATCGAAAATCTTTATGCGGATCGCAGTAGCAATGAGTGGCGGCGTTGATTCATCTGCCGCGGCAGCAATTCTGCAACGACAGGGGCACGAGTTAGTCGGCTTCTCGATGCAGTTGTGGAATCAGCGTCGCGGCATCAGCGTTGATGAAAATGGAGAACCGCTGCCTTCACGTTGCTGCTCACTCGATGATGTTTACGATGCCCGCCGGGTTGCGGAAGAACTTGGATTTCCTTTCTATGTACTGAATCTCGAACGCGAGTTTGAGCAAGATGTGGTGAAGCCGTTTGTTACCAGCTATCTCAATGGAGAGACGCCGATTCCCTGTGTCTCCTGTAACAGCCGTCTGAAATTTGCTTCGCTTGATCGTTTGGCGGTGAGTTTGGGCTGCGAGAGGGTCGCAACGGGACATTACGCTCGCGTTGAATACGATGCTGCAGCGAATCGCCATCGGCTCTTTCGCGGACGCAATCGCCAGAAGGACCAGTCATATTTTCTCTGGGAGCTTACTCAGGACCAACTGTCGCGCGCGATGTTCCCGCTCGGTGACATGTCGAAGCCTGAAGTGCGCGAACTTGCACGAGAGCGCGGTCTCGCAGTCGCGGAGAAAGCTGAGTCGCAAGAGATCTGTTTTGTCCCTGACGGCAACTACGCGGGCTTCATCGAACGCTACCTGGAGGCTGAGAACGAGGGAGGTCGATTGCCCGGTGAAGGCGAGATTGCGGATTCACGCGGTGACATTATCGGTCATCACGGGGGGCTTCATCGCTACACGATTGGACAGCGACGAGGAATCGGTATCGCAAACGAGCGACCGCTATATGTCATCTCGATTGATGCATCTAGCAACCGAGTTGTTGTTGGTCAGCAGGAGGAATTGCTTAGCCGGGAGTTCACGGCGGCAGGTGTGAACTGGATTGCGTTCGATGAAGCGGTAGCTCCCGTACGTGCAGATGTACGCATACGTTACCGCCATACGGAAGCACCAGCCAGAATCGTTCCGCTCGAGAACGATCGTATCCACGTTGTGTTCGATAGGCCTCAGCGTGCCATCACACCCGGTCAGGCTACCGTCTTCTATCACGGCGATGAGGTGCTGGGAGGCGGATGGATAACTAAGAACGGGGGAACAGGGGAATAGGGAAAAGAGCGGGTTCCCCCGTTCCCCCGTTCCCCCGTTTCCTTAAACCTTTTCCCTGTGGCTTTCGTACTCACACCACGGAATAACTCACTAGAAACGTCCATTTCGAGTTTACCGAGTCTGGAGATAGAAATAGCTATGGCCATGTCACGTAGACGAAAGACCGTTCTCATCATTACAAGCATTGTGGTTGCGCTGGTTCTGGTGGCGCTGATTGGGATCGCGGTGATAGTCGCTGTGTTTCGGAAAGGTGCGCCCGCCATTCGAGACAACAGTGTGCTCGCACTTCGCGTCGCGGGGCCTTTGCCGGATTATGTGCCGGATGATCCTTTTAGAAGATTTTTTGGCGGTACAGACCAGTCGCTCTCGAATCTGGTTTTGCAATTCAAAAAGGCAAAAGCGGATGAGCGGATTAAGGCAATCTTGCTCGAGGTCAACATGTCCGGAGCTGGATGGGGAAAATCTGAGGAGATTCGCGATGCCATCGCCGATTTCCGTTCCTCGGGGAAACCTGTGTATGCCTACATGGAACTCGGCATGAACAAGGAGTATTACATCGCCAGCGCTTGTGACAAGATCTTTGTCGCGCCTCCGGGTGAGTTGTTTATCAACGGTCTTGCCGCCGACGTGATGTTCTTTCGCGGTTCACTGGACAAGCTGGGCATCTATCCGGACATCTATCAGATCGGAAAATACAAGAGTGTTGGTGATATGTTCACCCGCAAGGACATGTCGGATGCGCACAAGGAGTATATCAACTCGCTACTCGACGATCTCTTCAATCGTTATGTTGACGCAATTGCGAGGGCACGCGGAAAATCGCCTGAAGACGTTCGCGCGATCATCGACGACGCTCCTTACGGCGCGGAGAAAGCAAAGGAGGTTGGGCTGATTGATGGCGCCGCCTATCGTGATGAGGTCGATAAGGAGCTCAAGGCGAAACTCGGCTACAAAGAATCAGATGAACTTCATGTGGTGAGAGGCTCTGAGTATCGTGAGGTCGAACCAGAGTCTCTTGGCCTCAATAAAGGAGAGAACATTGCCGTTATCTATGCGAGCGGCGATATCGGTTCGGGAAGATCGGGGAACGGTCCGAGCGGTGGTCAATCAATTGGCTCCGACACATTAGCGAAGGCTCTGAACGATGCTCGGGACGACAAAACGGTTAAGGCGATTGTATTACGAGTCGACAGTCCGGGTGGTTCGGGCCTGGCTTCTGACATTATCTGGCACGCAGTCGCGGCTGCCAAACAGAAGAAACCGGTGGTGGTTTCGATGAGCGATGTGGCGGCTTCGGGCGGTTATTATATCTCAGCAAGCGCAAGCAAGATCATCGCCCAGCCATCAACGATTACCGGTTCGATCGGAGTAGTTGCGGGCAAGCCGGTAATGAGAGGGTTTTATGACTGGCTGGGAATTTCCAACGAATACGTGTTGCGCGGCAAGCGGGCCGGCATGTTTCGCGAGACGGAGAAGTTTACGCCGGAAGAGCGGACTAAGTTTGAAGATTGGATCAAGACAACGTACTACGACGACTTTGTGCCGAAGGTCGCCAAGGGCCGCAACAAGAATGCCGAGTACATCGACTCAGTGGGCCAGGGACGTGTGTGGACCGGCGCACAAGGAAAAGAGCGAGGGCTGGTTGATGAATTTGGCGGTCTGGATCGCGCGTTCGAAATCGCGAAGCAACTGGCCAACATACCAGCAGACAAGGGTGTGCATCGAGTGATTTTTCCTTATCCGCGAACGTTCCTCCAGGAACTAATGAGTGGCGGTGATGATGCGTCTACCGAGACAAAGACACGGCAGCAAAAGGCGGCAGTGTTTGCCGCGCTGCCGGAAGATGCTCAACGCGCGTTGCGCTATATGGCTTTACTCGATCGGATGAAGAGCGGCGACTCAATGCTGCTGATGCCGTTTGATCTGCGGATAAAGTAATTGTCAGTGGTCAGTGGTCAGTGGTCAGTCGTTGTTGAGCGGCCTCAAGGCACTGCCTGCTGACAACTGACTACCGACAACTGACACTACTACTGACCACTGACGATTTTTTCCATCCCGCCCATATACGGCCGCAAGACTTCTGGAATCACAACAGAGCCGTCCGCTTGTTGATAGTTTTCAAGAATAGCAATCCAGGTCCGTCCGACAGCAAGACCAGAGCCGTTTAGCGTGTGAACGAATTCAGGCTTGGCGCCACCCGCGCGACGAAAGCGAATCTGCGCGCGCCGGGCTTGAAATGCTTCGTAGTTGGAGCATGAAGAGATTTCACGAAACGTATTCTGTGAGGGCAGCCAGACCTCTATGTCGTAGGTCTTTGCCGAGCCGAAGCCGAGATCAGCAGTTGATAGGGTAACCACGCGATAGTGAAGTCCGAGGCGCTGCAAGATCGCCTCCGCATCACGCGTGAGCGATTCGAGCTCATCGTAAGAGTTCTCTGGCAATGCGTATTTAACCAGCTCAATTTTCTCAAACTGGTGCTGCCTAATAACGCCTCGCGTGTCGCGCCCGTGGCTGCCGGCTTCCGAACGAAAGCATGGCGAGTAAGCAGCCCACTTCATAGGAAGCTGTGAGGCGTCGAGTATCTCTTCGCGGTGATAGTTGGTCACCGGCACTTCGGCAGTTGGAACGAGATACAACTCGCGTTCATCTGTGAGCTTAAAAAGATCCTCTTCGAATTTCGGAAGTTGGCCGGTGCCAAACAAAGCCGCTCGGTTGACGATGAAAGGCGGCAAGGTTTCCTGATAAGCATTTTCGCGCGTATGGATATCGAGCATGAAATTGATCAGAGCTCGTTCAAGTCGCGCGCCAGCTCCATTCAAGATGGCAAAGCGCGCGCTGGCGATCTTTGTGGCGCGCTCTAGATCGAGGATTCCTAGAGCGATACCCAGATCAACGTGGTCCTTAGGCTCGAAACCGAGTTCCGGTTTCACCCCCCAGCGACGTAGCTCAACGTTGTCTGACTCGTCTTTGCCAATGGGAACACTTTCGTGCGGCAGATTTGGCAATACTTCTAGAATCTTCCGCATGCGCTTTTCAGCCTCGTCCCGTCTGCGATTATGTTCGGCGACATGTTCCTTTAACGCTTTCACGTCGCGGCGACGCTGAAGGGCTTCCTCATTCTTTCCTTCTTTGATTAGCTCGCCTATTTCTCTGCTCGCCTTGTTGAGATCAGCGTTGTATAAGTCGGAGGTAGCGATCGCTGCGCGACGCTCTTTCTCTGCAGCTCCAAAGTCCAACAGCAGATCAGTCGGGAAATTACGCTTTTCAAGCGCTGCGAACACTGCGTTTAAGTTATTGCGGACGTAGTTGAGATCAAGCATTTGTTGTATTCCAGTAAAATATGGTATGAGAGACGCGCCTTTAGTTAATTCAAGAAAACTGACGCTAGCCGACAGCGGACACGCGTGTCAAGAAGGCGTTGTTTGGAGCAGTCGTTTCACTTTGGGATCGGGTGCGTGCAAGAAGTCATTCGTCACAGAGACAGGGAGAACGCAGAGTGGCACCGAGAGTTAGGGATTCAAGCCTCATGATTCCTCAACTCTCTGCGCTTGATTCGTGTTCTCAGGATTTTGTGATGAGCTTCTACTTTTGTCTCACTTAACACCTGTTTGAATCACTGCCTTGTTTTGGGTGCTTTTGGTAAATCGGATCGATTGGCCTTTGGTTTTACACAAGCTTAAATCGGCAATCGCAAATCGGAAATCGGAAATCAAGAAGATGCCACAAAAGGTTCGTAAAGCAGTCTTTCCAGCCGCGGGTTTGGGCACGCGTTTCTTGCCAGCCACAAAAGCGTCTCCCAAAGAGATGCTGCCGCTCGTTGATAAGCCGCTGATCCAATACGTAGTGGAAGAGGCGGTCAATTCCGGAATCGAATCAATCATTATTGTTACGGGACGTGGTAAGACTGCTATTGAAGATCATTTTGACGTCTCTTTTGAATTGGAGAAGCTTCTTGAGGAGCGCGGAAAAAACGAAATGCTGAAAGAGATGCGCGCGATCTCGGAAATGGCCCGGGTCAGCTATGTGCGACAGCGCGAGGCTCTGGGACTGGGCCATGCGGTCCTGCAGGCTCGAGACTGCGTGGGAGACGAACCATTCGCCGTAATGTTGAGCGATGACATCATTGATTCCGAAACGCCCGCGCTCAAACAGCTACTCGACGTTTACGAAAAGTATGAGGCGCCCGTCATTGGCACGATGCAGGTTGCCGGCGAAGCCATCTCACGGTTTGGCGCCCTGGATGTGGAGGAGATTGAGGACGGGGTTTACAAGATCAAGGACATGGTCGAGAAACCTCTATTCTCCGAAGCCCCATCGGACCTGGCGATCATTGGTCGTTATGTTTTGACGCCTGATATCTTTCCCGAGATCGAGAAAACGGAACCTGGCGCCGTAGGAGAGATACAAATTACCGATGCGATGCGGTCGCTATTGAAGAAGCGGCCATTCTATGCGGTGCGTTTCGAAGGCACGCGGCATGACGCTGGTGACAAGCTGGGCTTCTTGATTGCTACAATTGAGTTCGCATTGAAGCGTCCAGACCTCGCGCCGGAATTTACAGAATATTTGAAGTCCCTCAAACTCTAGTGAGAGAATCCTCCGGAAGGAAAGCTATGACCACGGTTCTAAATCCTCCGCAAGTAGGCGCCGAAGAAAGATTCGTGCTGCGCAACGTCACCTGGGAAACTTACGAACAGTTGCTCAAAAACTACGAAAGTTTTAGCGCTCCTCGCTTCACCTACGATGAAGGAGACTTGGAAATTATGAGCCCGTCAATACCTCACGAAGCGGCCAGCAGGATCTTGTCCCTTTTGGTTAATATTATTTGCGAAGAACGGGAGATTGATGTGAGAGACCTGGGCTCGACGACGCACAAACGCCCAGACCTGCTCAAAGGCGTCGAGCCGGACGGGTGCTTTTACATTCAAAACGTCGAGGCGATCAGGGGTGTTGAAGATTTGGATTTGACAATCCACCCGCCGGCCGACCTCGTAATTGGGGCCGATATCAGCCATCCCTCGGTGGCTCGCTTTCCGATCTACGCGGCGCTTGGCGTACCCGAAATCTGGCATTTTGAGAACGAGCAGGTCAAATTCTTTCGTCTGCAAAGACTTAAGAATAAATACATTCCTGTGAGTCATAGCGTTGTTTTGCCTGGAGTTGCCGCGGAGGCTGTCACTCGATTCGTAAATGAATCTGGCTCAATGAAACGCCCTCAGTGGCTCCGCGTTGTGAGGCAATGGATCCGTTCGATTGATGAGCCGCGGGACCGTTAGTTGGTACGTGTGATAACTCAAATCGTGACTTCTGAACGAAAGCAATTTGTTGGCCGTGCGGCGATCGTAACCGGCGCCACGCGCGGCATCGGCCGTGCCATTGCGCTTGAGCTCGCACGCCGAGGCGCAAACGTTGCATTCAACTACGCGAAGAGTGCTGAAGCCGCTGACTCGCTGACCAAAGCGATAGAGGCGCTCGATGTGCGCGTGCTGGCGGCTCAATGCGACGTGGCAAATACCGAAGCGGCCGCCGAAATGGTGAAGCAAGTAAAAGATGCTTTTGGAAGAATCGACTTTCTCGTCAATAACGCTGGCATCACGCGCGACAATCTCATCCTGCGGATGAAGGAACAGGATTGGGACCAGGTAGTCGATACAAATCTAAAAGGCGCCTGGAATTTCGCAAAGGCTGCATTGCGGGTGATGCTCAGGCAAGAAGAGGGCGGATCTATTCTCAACATCTCTTCGATCAGCGGTCGCGTGGGAATGGCCGGACAGTCAAACTACTCTGCGTCTAAGGCGGGAATGATTGGTCTGACGAAGGCTCTGGCCAAAGAGGTTGCCAGCCGCAAAGTAACTGTTAATGCACTAGCGCTCGGCCTGGTCGCAACCGATATGGCCGGCGCTCTGGATGAGACTTACCGCGCGAAAATCCTCGAGCAGATTCCGCTGGGCCGCTTTGCTGAAGCTGACGAGGTCGCTCGCGTTGCATGCTTCCTGCTCTCGGACGACGCACGCTACATCACCGGCCAGGTGATCCAGGTCGACGGCGGGTTAGCAATGTGATAGCGCACCGTCGCAGTTGGACCTCGCCAATGCTTTTGTGCAACGCCAGGAGTTTCTCAATAAGTATCCTACCAGCCTCGCCACGGCGGCACAGTTTGTCGATGCGGTCCTGGCCACGCTGCAGAATGACATTGGCGTGAATCTGACTTCAGAGCGCACTAATCTCATCAATCTCTTCAACCAGGGCGGTCGCGGCGCTGTGATGTACCGGCTGGCTGATGACAACATCCAGACCAATCCCCTCAACAACCGCCTGTTCATCGATGCGGAATACAACCGCGCGTTCGTCGCTGGGGAGTATTTTGGTTACCTGCGTCGTGACGCAGACATCCGCGGCTTGCTCTTCTGGTTGGGACAGGTGAACAGTGCCGCTCTTCGAGATACCACGAAGCAGCATGCAATGGTTTGCTCGTTCATCACCTCGATTGAATATCAGCTACGCTTCAGCAACGTCGTCACGCGCAACAACGGTGAATGCCCGCAATGAGCGCGCATGTCCAAAGAGTTTTAGATCACGAGGAACTATTAAGAGTGGGTCAATTTCAAGTTTCAACTACGAGGCTTTCTCATTCAAACTCGCTTCAGAGTCTGTGTCAAAACTTGGATAGATGCCACGGGCTTGTTCCTTACGGCTTTAGATTCGCGATTCGCTTTGCTAGTCCAACTTCAATTTCGGAAGGAGAAAATCATGCTTAAGAAATTTGCGTCACTCCTGCTTGTCGGCTTGCTAGTACACATAGCCAGTCCGGCTCCCGCATTTGCTAAATCAAGGGCCGAAAAAGAGGCTCAGAAGGTTGTGAAGGTGCGAGCTGCCATTCTCTCTCTCGGAGTGGGCACAGACGCGCGCATCAAGGTAAAGCTCAAAGACAAGACAAAGCTGGAAGGTTACATCAAGGAGGCCGGGAACGATCACTTCGTGATCGCTGATGCCAGGACTGGCACGGACACGGCGGTTGCCTATCCTCAGGTCTCAACTGCTCAGGGCCAGAATCTCAGCAAGGGCGCAAAGATCGCCATTGGTGTGGGCATTGCTGCGGCAATAGTGATCGTTATCCTTTTTATTGCTTATCACGGATTCACCCCATCCTAACTTCCGCGAAGAAACCAGGCTCAAGGAGGAGATTGCAACCACCCGCAAAAAGAAGGCAGATCATTCGTCGTATCTCATTGGCTGATCCTGGCCGCTGAAAGATTTCAGATTCGTTTGGATTCAAACCGGCGCTTGTCGAGACGCTTCCGGTAATCCTCGCCTTGCATCTCTACCTTGTTGCACATTTCATAGAGCCGGCTGCGCATGCGAGTTCCGATGCGTTCCTCAAGGGTCGGTGGGT
>JBGPNE010000038.1:0-10776 GCA_041487335.1 Pyrinomonadaceae bacterium | reverse complement strand
GACTCGGCTGGATTTGCGGAGATGCGGGGGTAATTCGCAGTGCTCTCGTGCTGCACGGGTACGTCACGACCTGCGCTTCGACGATTTCGCAGAAAGCCGCGCTTGCGGCGTGGACTGACGAGGCTGAAAAAGCAAGAGCTGAGACTCGCAAAACGTTTCGTGAGCGACGGGATCATCTGCTCGATCTGATCTTGCGCAGGCTAGACCTGCGAGCCGTGCCACCCGAGGGTGCCTTCTACACAATGGTTGACGTCAGTCGCTATGGCTCATCGATGCAGGTTGCGGATGCACTGTTGGAGCAAGGTGTAATTACAGTTCCCGGGTTGGCGTTTGGAAGTGAGGGTGAAGGCTTCTTGCGCGTTTCCTTCTGTGCCGATTTGCCGCAATTGACGGAAGGCATTGAGAGAATCGCGGCGGCATTGAAGAGATTGGGGAGACTTTGAATCCAAGCGGGGTCCCCACGCCCGGGGTCCCCGACGGCGCAGCGCCGCTGGGGTGGACTAGGGCAGCCCGCGTGGGGTGCAGGAAGCGGTTCGGGGACCTCTGCGGCCGTGCTGTGCGGAAAGGCTTGAAGTTAGTGCCAAAACTCAACTTGCGAGGTAATCAAGCGTGATTCTTTCGCTGAGCAAGAAATATCGAGTCGGAATCCTGGGCGCGACCGGCATGGTAGGGCAGAGATTTATTCAGCTCCTGGAAGACCATCCGCAGTTTGAAGTTAGCGCGCTCGCGGCTTCAGATCGCTCGCAAGGCAAACGTTATGCGGATACCTGTAAGTGGCGTCTCGCAGGCGACATGCCGGTATGCACCAGATCTCTCGTCGTTCAAGCCCCGCAGCCGCCGCTCGACTGCGATCTGGTCTTTTCCAGTTTGCCTGGTGACATTGCCCGCCAGACAGAGGGCAGCTTCGCGAATGAGGGCTATCCCGTTATCAGCAACTCGTCGGCCTACCGCATGGACAGTGATGTGCCTCTTTTAATACCGGAAGTGAATCATGATCACCTCAGGTTGCTCGAAGCACAGCGCGCACGACGCGAGGGGACGAAAGGCTTCATTATCACAAACCCAAACTGCTCGACGATCATGCTGGCGCTCGCACTGGCGCCGCTCCACGCCCGTTTTGGCGTGAACACAGTGACTGCGACGACAATGCAGGCTTTGTCGGGTGCGGGCTATCCGGGAGTCGCTTCGCTCGACATCGTCGATAATGTGCTGCCGTTCATAGAGAACGAAGAAGAGAAAATTGAGAATGAGACAGTGAAGATACTGGGCAGCATTAAAGGTGACACCGTGGAAGCCGCACCAATGTTCGTCAGCGCACAATGCAATCGCGTTAACGTCTCTGATGGTCATTTGGCCGCAGTACGGGTGAAGCTGGATCGTGTGGCTGAGATCAACGAAGTGCGTGACGCCTTTGCTTCATTCACTTCTCTGCCTCAGGAAATGCGCTTACATTCAGCGCCGGAGCGTCCGATCATAGTCCGCGATGAACCAGATCGTCCTCAGCCTCGTCTGGATCGCGACGCAGGCGACGGAATGAGCATCACCGTGGGCCGTCTGATGCCTGACACTGTGCTTGATTACCGCTTCGTGGTGCTGAGCCACAACACGATCAGAGGCGCAGCGGGGGCAGCAATTCTCAACGCGGAACTGCTCATCGCAACGGGCTGGTGGAAGTAAACCTGAAGTTTATTCAAGTGTGAAGTTGATGCCTGAGCGAGCAACGCCAGCCGGCCTGTTTGCAACTCTCGGGGGCCGCCTCGTCACAAAGCCTTTCACTGCACTGACACCGTCATATATCAGTCACGTTCAATATCTCGCATGACTGGAATCATTCAATCGTCTAATCACCGGGGCTATCGCAAACTCAAGGAGCATCGAATGAAAAAAGTGCTTTGCCTGACAGTCGGCTTTTTAGTGTTTATCGCCGCTCTATATGCTCAAAAGGTTGAAGTCCCCTCGGCATTGCAATCGCTTGTGGAGACGGAGCGAGCATTTGCCAGAACTTCTGAAGACAAGGGAACGCGCGAGGCCTTTTTGTCATTCATTGCTGACGATGGAATTCTCTTTCGTCCGGCGGCCGTCAACGGTAAGAAGTGGATGCATGACAATCCAGTGCCTCCCTCCGCACAACGGTCGTTACTTAGTTGGCAACCTATCTTTGCTGATGTTTCGGTTGCCGGGGATCTCGGGTACACCACTGGTCCATGGGAGTATAAAGCAGACATCAAGGATGAAAAGCCAGTAGGCTACGGCAACTTTGTAACACTTTGGAAGAAGCAAGCTGACGGTTCGTGGAAGTTTGCAGTTGACCTCGGCATAACAAATCCACAACCGCCTAATCCGGTGTCTGCCTGGCAATTTCCGGTAAGTTACGGAAAGAAGTCTGGGAAGCATCCTGCGAAAGTGGAGGGGGAATCTGCGCGATCGGATCTTATCAATCGCGATCGGGCATTCTCACAGGCTTCGGCAACCCAGGGCACGCTCAAGGCGTTTCTTTCTTACTCGGCGAACGAGGTGAGGTTATTCCGCAATGACAGCTTTCCGTTTGTTGGGAAAGAGGCTGCCGCCCAGGCGTTATCTAAAAACAAAAATCCTCAGGCGTGGCAGCCGGCTAGCGGGGCCGTTTCTAGTTCCGGCGATCTTGGCTACACCTATGGAACTTATGAACTTCGGAGCAATGATGCAGCGAAGGCTCTTGTCGAAAATGGAAATTATGTCAGGATTTGGAAAAAGCACGACGGAGCCTGGGAGCTTGTAGTCGATGTCGCGAATCCGTTTCCGCGATGAGAACCACTGTCACTCATGCTTTTGTTCTTCCGTAATCGTCTTCGAGACGCACGATATCATCTTCGCCAAGGTAGCTGCCGCGCTGTACTTCAATGAAGATAAGCGGCTCTTGGCTCGAGTTTTCGACTCGATGTGCGGCGCCGATTGCGATGTCAATTGCCTCTCCGGCGGAGACAATAATCTCGTGATCGTCGAGCGTGACCTTCGCAGTTCCCTGCACCACTACCCAGTGTTCCGCGCGCTGCGAATGTTTTTGGTAACTCAATCGCTTGCCCGGTAACACTTCGATTCGTTTGACCTTGAAGTCGCTGCCCTGGTCAAGCACGGTGAACGTTCCCCACGGCCGTTGATCGAAACTCGCTGATGTTTCCGAAACTTTTCCATTCATCAACAACGTCTCCGAGCGGACAGGAATGTAACTAAAATCGAGTTCACTACGTGCGTGGCCGCAACGTGAGATAGACAACGTTCCCCCGACGATTTACCAGCACCAATGCGGGACGCGAGCCCGAGCGCGTGATCGCGGAGTTGAAATCAGCAGCCGTCCGAACAGGCTGGCGATTGACTTCCTGGATTACATCGCCCTGTCGAATTCCAGCGTCCGCCCCAGGGCCGGCGGGATCGACCTGAGTAACAACTAGCCCTTGATCGCTGCCGGACAGACCCAAACGTGAGGCTATATCGGGTGTGAGCGGCTCGAGCGTTAGACCAAACCTGCCGCCTCCCGCAGACTCACCGTTTGAACCTTCGTCTCCTTCTTGACGTGCTTTAGCGGGAAGCTCGCCGAGCGTGACTTTGAAATTTTGCTCGCGACCTTCGTGAAAGACCGTCAGGGTCACCTCGGCGCCGGGAGCGGTACTCGCGACCAAGTTGCGCAAATTATTGCTGTCTGCGACTGCCTGATCGTTGAAGGAGGTAATCACGTCACCGCGCTTGAGGCCGGCTCTTTCCGCGGGACCACCGGGCTGTACAGAACTCACGATCGCGCCTCGAGCTGCCGGCAAGTTTAGACTGGCTGCAAGATCGGCGCTGATCGCCTGAATCGTAACCCCAATCATGCCACGCCTCACTTTACCCGCTTTCAACAACTGATCCATTACCGCGCGGGCCATGTTCGAGGGAATCGCGAAACCGATGCCGATGTTTCCGCCCGACGGAGAGAGGATCTGTGAATTGATCCCAACCAACTCGCCATTTGTGTTGACCAACGCTCCTCCGGAGTTTCCTCGGTTGATCGCGGCATCAGTTTGAAGAAAATCTTCGAAGCTGCCGTCGCTCAAGCCCGTGGCCCGGCCCTTGGCGCTGATAATTCCTGATGTCACAGTCTGGCCGATACCAAGAGGATTTCCCAGTGCCAGCACCACGTCGCCGACACGCACTTTGTTTGAATCACCAAGCGGCAACACCGGCAAATTGCGCGCGTCGATCTTCAACACAGCTAGATCGCTCGGCGGATCCGATCCCACAAGCTTTGCGTTGAATGTTCGGTTATCAGTTAACTCAACCCTAATCTCGATGGCGCCATCGACGACATGGTGATTCGTTAGTATGTAGCCATCAGGGTTCACGATTACGCCTGACCCAAGACCTTCAACTCGCTGGGGTGGCTGCTGTTGGGGCATGCGATCACCAAAGAAGTCGCGGAAAAGCGGATCGTCAAAGAACGGAAACTGCTGCGCGGCCCGAGTGCGCTCAGTGGAGTGCACCGTAACCACAGTCGGTGAGACTCGGGCTACAAGATCGGCGTACGAGTTCTGGACGGATCCGTCACTAGAGCTTACCACGGGTTGTGGCTGTGGTTGACCCGACGAAAACTTCATTATTCCTGGCTGCGCTTTGCAAGCGGCAAATGAAGCCGCGAGGACTAACAAACTTAAGATCCTGTTTGCTGCACGTGGAAAATCAATCACTACATTCTTCATCATGATCCACCCTCTGTTCAGAGCTTTGAAACCTCTGTTAGAAAAAGGGCTGCCGCCCATCCCTTATCGAAGGGCTGCCCTCGTTTGACGTTTATCGCCCACGCCCTGCCTCTTGGGCGGGCGGCTTCGCTCCTTGCTCCCAGCCATCGGTGATCTCAACACGGCCCCCCTGAGGTTTAACCGTTTCCGCGCATGCCTATTATAATTTCGAGTACGCCAATGGGGAAGATTGCGTTCGCCTCATCAGCCAGAACGCCTTGTGGCTATGGAATTGCACGCGCCCACGTTCTCCAGCTCTCCTTTCGCGGCAATATAGATTACCTGTTTGTGCGGGTAATCAGTCCCTGTTGCGCTGTTTTGGCCAGCTTAAATCAACACCTTTTCGGAGAAGTCAATTCTTTGTTGCGCTTTGGTGATTTCGATTCTCTTCTTCCGCCCCAGGACCCCGACCGATTGACCCGACGAAAGTTGCTCGCACCGCGTTGCAAAACGCTTCCTCAATCGCGAATCTGCTTCTTACAACCGAAGCCATCGTTGCTGAATATCCGGAAAGAGAAGAAGAAGGCTACTGGCGCGATGCCCGGCGGAGAGATGGACTACTAACGCCAGAGTGCGAGTCGTTAAGATGCCGGAGCGTGTGCCTTTTAGGTAATGCGCCCGGCATTTCCCTTTAAACCTACTACCAAATAGCCAATATTCAGTGAGAATGTCAGAAGAAAGGAGCAAAAACAAAAAAAGCGAGTCTTATTTGGGAAAACGGCTGTTAATGGAACTTGTAACAAGTTAGCGGACTAGATTGTTGAATCGTCTACGAGCTCGCCGTAAGGTCCCGGTTTCCAGGCAGGACATCTATGGCGCTCGAAATACCATTTGCGTGCAGAGCTTTGTGATATATACTCGCGCACAACGAAACCTTATTCAGCCAGGTTTGGTCTCTTCGCGTTGCCGTGTAGAGAACCGTCGATCTTTCCGCAGCCAGAGATTTTGTTCCCTGGTTAGTTTTAATAACCAAAATAACGATTCAGAGGCCAAGGTAGACCCTTAATGCGTCGGGTACGTCATTCCAATAACGGACATGAGGACGATTCAGTCCTGATCGTCAATGATCTACCAGAACAACTCAGTTTGATGGATAGCCTACTCCGTAAAGCAGGCTATTTGGTATTCACCGCCGAGGACGGCCTTGAAGCCTTTGAGGTAGCGAAACGAAAACATCCGGATGTCGTCATTAGCGACGTCTCAATGCCTGGCGTAAACGGAATTGAGTTTTGCCAGCTCATTCGCCAGGACGATGATCTTCGCTTCATTCCGATTCTGCTCGTAAGCGCCCATCGAAAAGATACGCAAAGTATGGTTGAAGGCCTCAGGTCGGGAGCTGACGATTATCTCGAGCTTCCGTTTGACTCAACCCGGCTGGTAGCCAAAGTATCTCGCCTACTTGAACGCTCAAAACTCGAAGCCAGCTATCGCGACCTGGTCGAACAAGCCAGCGACATTATCTTCACCCAGGACATGGACGGCCGGTTGACCAGCATTAATGTTGCGGGAGCACATTTTCTCGGTCGGAAGCAGCATGAACTGATCGGGACTTTTCTCGCTGACGCCTTCAAAATCGATCAGCAAGCGCCTCTATCAGAAACACTGAAGCAACTTGAAGAACAGGACAACTTTCCATATCAATTTGTGGCAAAGGATGCGGTAGGTCGAGAGCGCTGGATCGAGATTGTTGCGTCACACATTACGGATCGGACTGGCAACACGATCGGCATTCGTGCGGTTGCACGTGACATTACTGATCGAAAGCAGATCGAAATAAGACTGCGCGATTCCGAGGAGCACTACCGGCTGCTCTTTGACTCCACGCCCCAGCCCATATGGGTCACCGATGAAGACAGTCTTGCATTTCTTGCCGTGAATGAGGCGGCGATCACCACCTATGGATACTCCCAGGAAGAGTTTTTGTCGATGACGGTCGATGACATTTCCTCGGATGCAGAGCACCCGGCTCAATTGACGAAAACCTCCAGTGGCATTGTCGAACCAGGGATCTCGAGCCCGCGGAGGCACCGCCGGAAAGATAAAAGTATTATCTACGTCGAGATGACCTCGCATCCGCTCGTCTTCAATGGAAAGAAGGCGCGGCTCGTAATAGCTAGCGATGTTACCGAACGAAAGCTGCTGGATGAGAAGCAACGACGCATGCACGCTTCTTTACAGCAATCCGCAATGGAGTGGCGTCAAACCTTCAGTGCGATCGACTTTCCGGTACTCATTGTGGATCTCAAGGGCTGCGTAAAACGGCTGAATCAGGCAGCAGGGGAGATTGTTGGTTTAGACGCGGAAGTGGTCGGGCGCAACATTTTGGCTCTGGGACAGGGTCAACCGTGGCAAAAAGCCAGGGAGCTGTTAGGTACAATCCAGGAGAATGGTGCTTCAACTTCTGCAGAAGTGAAGGACGAAGCCACGGGTAAGACCTGGGCCATAACGCTGTACTTGATTCAAGACTTCGGATCAGTGGGGGAGCGTGCGATTCTTATAGCGCAGGACATTTCGAAAAGGACCGAGCTCGAAGCATCATTGCGCCAGGGTGAAATGATGTCTCTGTTAGGTTCCCTTGTTGCGGGGGTGGCTCATGAAGTTAGAAACCCGCTGTTTGGAATCTCATCAATCTTGGATGCGTTTGAAGCGCGATTCAATGACCGCACTGACTACATCAGATATACGAACGTTCTGCGTGATGAAGTTGGACGCCTAACACTTCTTATGGAAGAGCTTCTCGAATATGGCAAGCCATTCAAGGGCGAGCTTTACCTGGAATCCATAGAGGAAGTAATCGCAAAATCTTTGCGCGCCTGCTTGCCCGTAGCGGATGTTGCGCACGTCAAGTTGGTTCACAGGGATCACGACGCGCCGCCGCGAGTGATGGTCGATCGCCGCAGACTCTCCAAAGTTTTCGTTAACCTGATCGAAAATGCGATCCAGCATTCAACTTCGGGTGACACGGTGATCGTCGAGACCCACGAGGTTCATGAGGGCAATCAACGCTGGGTCGATTGCGTGGTAAAGGATTCCGGTCCCGGCATTCTCCCCCAAGACCTGCCCAACATTTTCGAGCCATTTTTTTCCAAACGTCGCGGCGGCACGGGACTTGGACTTGCCATAGCGGATAGAATCATGGGAGAGCACGGAGGCAAGCTAATTGCCGGCAATAACCGCAATGGTGGCGCCTGTATGACAGCCAGATTCCCAGTGCCAGCGCAAGAGGACATCATCGATGGCTAGAAATCGGATACTTGTCGTTGACGATGAGCCGGGTCTGCGATTCGGGATTCGAGACTTTCTTGAGCTTCAGGGATACGACGTCGACGAAGCGGAGAGTTGCCGAAGTGCGCAACAAATCTTTAAGACTGCTAGACCTGACATTGTTATCGCGGATTACATGCTTCCGGACGGCACGGCCCTCGATCTTCTTCCCCGACTGAAGGAAATTGATTCCGATATTCCGCTCCTTATTCTCACTGCCCATGGCTCAATTGATCTTGCAGTGCGGGCAATCAAGGAAGGCGCCGAGCAATTCTTAACCAAGCCACTGGAACTTCCTGCCTTGCTGGTAATTCTTGAACGCTTGCTTGCCAATCAGCGAAACTATCACAAACAACTCGCCAGCAGATCGCGCGCGGTCCGCCGGGCCATCGACCCGTTCATCGGCACGAGCTCAGCTATTCGCTGTCTGGCCGACCAGGCAAGGAAGGTTTTAGCCACGGAAAGCCCCGTGCTAATTCTGGGTGAAACGGGAACAGGTAAAGGCGTTCTGGCGCGATGGCTACACGACAACGGGCCAAGAGCCGAAGAAGCTTTCGTTGATCTGAACTGTGCCGGTCTGTCGCGAGAACTCCTCGAAACCGAACTCTTCGGTCACGAGAAAGGTGCTTTCACAAGCGCTACTACTTCGAAACAAGGTCTCTTCGAAGTCGCTCATCGGGGAACGATCTTTCTCGACGAGATTGGCGATGTTGACGTTCAGATTCAGCCCAAACTGCTGAAAGTACTGGAAGATCAGCGGTTCAGAAGAGTCGGAGATGTCCGCGACAGGCAAGTTGATGTCCGCCTAATCGCAGCCACCCATCATGATATTGGCCAACTCGTACGCGATAAGAAATTCAGGGACGATCTTTATTTTCGGGTCAGCACGATTCCACTCTCTTTTCCAGCTCTGCGCGAACGTGTCGAAGACATTCCAATCATGGCAGAGTATATGCTCGAGAAGCTTGCCGCGGATTTGGGGCGCGGTGAGATTCAGCTTGAGCCGGACTCCGTAAGGGCCTTACAGACGTATTCATGGCCTGGCAATGTCAGAGAACTTCGCAACGTGATAGAGCGTGCAGTGCTGCTGAACGAACAGAAAACTATCACGCTAAAGGAGCTACACTTCGACGGATACGCGGGAAACCGGGAATTCCACTTGGGTTCAAACCTCACCCTTCTCGATCTTGAGAAACAGCACATCGAAAGGGTCTTAGAAGAAGAAGGCTGGCGGGTAGAAATAGCGGCCAGGAGGCTGGGAGTACCGCGAAGCTCCCTTTATCAGAAAATAAAAAAGCACCGCATCAGCCAGTCCAAAGTCTAGAATTTGAGTCTGACTTTCAGACAAGCAGGGTCTCATTTCCACATAGGATCCACAGAACCACCAACAAAATCAACGCTTTTTTCGGCGAAAAGCTACGAGAACTTCTGGCCTCCCATTTGCTCATGGTAAGCCGAGCCACTCTACCTGTAGCAGCTCTCGGACATCAATCGAGAGAACTATTGGCTGGACTTTAGAGCTTCTGCATTTGCCCCGCAGTGCTCTCTTGTCCGACCTTTAGCGTCCTACATCCCCCTTTTTCGAGACCGGGTTGATTGCTCGTCGGAGTAGTCAGAACTAAGGAGTAAAAGTAGTCAGAATGAAGACTGTCTTAAAGATCGCGCTTATTGTCGCTGCGGTTCTGGGATTCGGTGCCTTACTCGCACACGCGGATGCTGGCCGGCCAGTTAACGCCATACTAATACCTGAGCCAGCTTCGCTGCTACTCCTGGGAACCGGAGTTGCGGCAGTCGCTACCATTTTCCGGCGGCGATTGAAGTCTCGAAACCCGAAGTAAGTCCAATGCATAAGTTCGGGTGACTTTTGACACTCATTTGCCGTGACCGCCTGTGACTTGCGTCCCTTTGCGGTTGAGGACAAATCTAAATGTACGCGAACCCAATTATTCTTCCTCTCGATGCTTGGGGAAAGATTTACGCTCTTCAGGACGAGAACGGAAACACCATAGGAACCGGGACACGCGAGGCCTGCGAAGTGTTGATGAGTATGATCACAAAACCTACTTTGAGGACTACTGTGTCGAGCGAACCACATGTAAAGATTCCGCAACGGCTCAACGTGCGGGCTGCTATCGCGATATAGCAACAGGGCCGGGCAGCATAGATACCCAAGCTTTTAACCTCCGAGTCCTCTGCCTGCCTCATTTGAATTACCGGCTCGTGGGAAGGGATGGACGATGAGTTCAGCGAGAGGAAACGGTTTCACAAAAACGCGTAGATGCCCCACATCGCAGAATTTACTGCTATATCAAACCTCTGAACTTCCATCTGAAAAGGCAGCCAAGATAGACTCCCACATCGCTAATTGCGAGTTTTGCAGTGCTGAACTACATTTTCTTGCTGCCCACCCTCCCACCTCGGAGGGCTACAGAACTGCTGAAATGCCACTACATCTTCGGGTTCTCGCTGAAGGCTTGCTCCTCAAGGACCAGCTTCAGAGTTGCGACTTACTGGAATCGATCTATCGAAAACAGCAGCAAACTCAAGGATTCAGCTTTTCGAAGGGATAGTTTTGGTTGTCAAGTGTGATTCGAATTGATTGATCGAGCGAAGGCTCAGATGCTTTTTGCGAAATATATAGACGACTCAGAGCAGATGTTTGGAGTCGGCCAGTTGTGACATTCAATGCGGTGTTATTTACCCGCTGGTAAAGCTAGTTTGAATCTGGTGCGGCAGAAGTGCCGAGACGCGTCGTCCCTGAAGT
>JBGPNE010000037.1:0-10835 GCA_041487335.1 Pyrinomonadaceae bacterium | reverse complement strand
GGTTTACCATATTTGGAGACCTGAGTACTAAGGTAGCATCGACGCGTTCGTCGGCCCTCGATAAACCTCCATCCTGTTGACCTTCACAAAATACTCCAGCCGAGCAAGTTCAATCGCGGTAACTATAGACTCCATTACCCTCAATGCTATTTATGGTTAGCTAAGAAAAACAAATTATACAAGATGCTATTGCACGGTGTAGATTACGCCACTGAGAAAAGAACATTACTTGGCGTCGCATACAGGCGGTGGTAGCCATCGAGATGAATCTAGATTTTCTTTCAGTCAGGTTCGCCTATGTGAGGTTATGCGGGGCGCAGCGTGCTGTGTTGCCAGTTTGCGTCGCTGCGAACGTCACATTCATTACGAAGAACACGCTCCGTACATGATGGCCTGATATTTGATCCGAAGCGCTCGATCAGGCCATCAATCAAAAGGTTGATGGCCTTTTGAGTAGCAGAAGGGTCTTAGTGTGGTTTTGAGCCTATAAGGCTGTTGAAAAAGTGCTGAACATCAAGTAGGAGCAGTAAAGCTATCCACGCGCATCACACGAAATGACTCGAATTAAGGCCTCCATTTCGTGCTACTTCGTGTGGTTTCGTGGATCGTGTTTGTTTTTCAGCAACCTTATAGGCATTCAAAAGCGGAGCCATTGACTGCGGACCACTGTTCTTTAGCTTTGTCCAGATGCCGAGGATGATAGGCGCACCAGCAAAACAAGGCTTGTACGATCCCGAGCGCGAGCACGATGCTTGTGGTGTCGGTTTCGTCGTTGACCTGAAGGGCCGCCAGGGGCACGACATAGTGCAGAAGGCAATCCAGGTACTTTTGAATCTTGAGCACCGTGGTGCTTGTGGCTGCGAAAGCAACACCGGGGATGGCGCGGGCATCCTCCTGCAGACACCTCACGAATTCCTGGCGCACGAATGCAACAAAACTGGAATGGCGCTGCCCCCACCCGGCCGCTATGGCGTTGGCATGATCTTTCTGCCCACCGACCCAACCAGCAGGCAAGCGTGTGAAGCTCTGTTGGAAAGGATCGTTCGGGAAGAAGGCCAGAGCGTAGTGGGCTGGCGAACAGTGCCGACGGACAATTCACCGGTTGGCCCAACCGCCCGGGCTTCCCAGCCCGTAGTGCGGCAGGTCTTCATTTGCCGCAATCCCGACCTTGCGGATGATCTTTCTTTCGAACGCAAGCTCTACGTGATTCGCAAGCGGGTGGGAAAAGCGGTCAAGCGATCCGACCTCAACCAGCGCGGCACGTTCTACATTTGCAGTCTGTCTTACAAGACGATCGTCTACAAAGGAATGCTGACGGCCGGCCAGTTAACCACATTCTATCCTGACCTGCTCGATCCCGCGGTCAAGTCGGCCCTGGCTTTGGTCCATTCCCGTTTTAGCACGAACACGTTTCCCAGTTGGGCGCGGGCGCATCCGTACCGCTACCTTGCTCACAACGGAGAGATCAACACGCTACGGGGCAACATCAACTGGATGCGCGCGCGTGAAAGCAAGTTTGAATCAAAGTTTTTCGGAGCCGACATCAGCAAGATTATGCCGGTGATTGACACGGATGGCAGCGACTCGGCGATGTTTGACAATGCCCTCGAGATGCTGACACTCACGGGCCGCTCGCTGCCGCATTCCGTGATGATGATGATTCCTGAGCCATGGAGCGGCGACGAATTCATGAACGAGGAGAAGCGGGCGTTCTATGAATATCACTCCTGTTTGATGGAACCGTGGGATGGGCCCGCCTCGATCGCCTTCACCGACGGACTGAGAATCGGCGCCATCCTGGATCGCAACGGACTGCGTCCCTCGCGCTACTACGTAACGAAAGACGACCTCGTAATCATGGCCTCCGAGGTCGGCGTGCTCGACATTCCGCCCGAAGACGTCTTGCTGAAAGGAAGGCTCCAACCAGGCCGAATGTTTCTCGCCGACATCGAACAGGGGAGAGTGGTCGACGATGAAGAGCTCAAGTACCAGGTCGCGACTGAGCATCCTTACAAGCAATGGCTCGACGACAACATGGTTAGGCTTGACGAACTCCCCGACCCACCATACGTACACCAATCGGATCATTCGACTGTTTTGTTGCGCCAGCAAGCGCTCGCGTACACCAGTGAAGATCTCAAACTGCTGCTGTTGCCAATGGCTGCCGAGGCCAACGAGGCCCTGGGGTCGATGGGTACGGATACGCCGTTGGCAGTGCTCTCAGACCGGCCCCAGCTTCTCTACAACTACTTCAAGCAGCTTTTCGCGCAGGTGACAAACCCGCCCGTAGATTCCATTCGGGAAGAATTGATCATGTCGGCGGATACGACCATAGGCCCTGAAGCAAACATGCTCGAGCCGACGCCCGAATGCGCGCGCCAGATCAAGCTTCCTGCACCGATCCTGACAAATGAGGAGGTGGAAAAGCTGCGGCTCCTGGGCGATTCAGACGGCCCCTGGGGTAAGTCTGGCTTCAAGTCGATCACGCTGCCGATGCTATTTGATGTTGCAGAGGGAGGCCGAGGTCTGGAACGCGCCCTCGATAGTCTCTGCCACCAATCGAACGCGGCGATCGCTGATGGTTATGACATCATAATTCTTTCCGACCGTGAAATAAGCCGTGGGAGCGCTCCCATTCCCGCTCTGCTGGCGGTTGCGGGAGTTCATCACCACCTGATCCGCGCAGGCACGCGCACGCAAGTCGGGTTCGTCATCGAAAGCGCTGAGCCGCGTGAAGTTCACCACTTCGCGTTACTGCTGGGCTACGGAGCGGCCGCGATTAATCCCTACCTCGCTTTTGAAACCTTGCATGACATGATCAAACACGGCCAGCTCGTCGGGGTAGATCCAAACAAAGCCGTTAAGAATTACATTAAGGCACTCAACAAAGGCGTCGTCAAGGTCATCTCCAAGATGGGTATCTCCACGATTCAGAGCTATTGTGGAGCGCAGGCCTTCGAAGCCGTCGGCCTCAATCAGGATTTCGTAGACAAGTACTTCACCTGGACCCCCACCAGCATCGGTGGGGGCGGCATCGACGTGATTGCTGAAGAAGTGAGGGTGCGTCACGAAACGGCGTTTGCCGAACGGAATATGAATGGCGAGGGGCTCGAACCAGGTGGACATTACCAATACCGGAAAGACGGGGAGTTTCATCTCTTCAATCCGGAAACGATCCACAAACTTCAGTACGCCTGTCGCGACAACAACTACCAGGCATTCAAAGAGTACGCCGAACTTGTCAACAACCAGGCGCAGAAGTTGTGCACGCTGCGCGGCCTGATGGAACTGAAGCCAAAACGCGGCCCCGTACCCATCGAAGAAGTCGAGCCGGCAGCAGTGATCGTTAAACGATTCAAGACCGGTGCTATGTCTTACGGGTCTATAAGCAAAGAGGCCCACGAAGCACTGGCGATCGCGATGAACCGAATCGGCGGGAAAAGCAACACCGGAGAGGGGGGCGAAGACCCAGAGCGTTACTCTCCCGGTCTGAACGGTGATTCCAGCAACAGTGCCATCAAGCAGGTTGCTTCGGGCCGGTTTGGGGTCACAAGCAACTATCTGGTCCACGCACAGGAATTGCAGATTAAGATTGCGCAGGGCGCAAAACCCGGTGAAGGCGGCCAACTTCCGGGCCACAAAGTTTTTCCGGCGATTGCGAAAGTGCGTCATTCGACGCCCGGCGTCGGGCTTATCTCTCCTCCGCCGCATCACGATATCTATTCCATCGAAGATCTCGCCGAATTGATCTACGATCTGAAAAATGCGAATCCCAAAGCGCGCATCAGCGTTAAGCTCGTGGCCGAGGTTGGAGTAGGAACCATTGCCGCCGGCGTCGCGAAAGCCCATGCTGATGTGGTGCTCATCAGCGGCTATGATGGCGGCACGGGAGCATCTCCCCTGACCAGTATCAAGCATGCGGGTGTTCCCTGGGAGCTCGGACTCGCTGAAACTCACCAGACGTTATTGCTCAACAACCTGCGCAACCGTATCACCGTCGAGACCGACGGCCAGCTCAAAACCGGCCGCGACGTTGTTATAGCCGCGCTGCTGGGAGCGGAAGAGTTTGGGTTTGCGACCGCGCCGCTGGTCACGCTCGGCTGCGTGATGATGCGCGTGTGCCACCTTAACACCTGTCCCGTTGGCGTTGCCACGCAAGAGCCAAAGCTCCGCGCTAAATTCGCCGGCGCACCCGAGCACGTTGTCAATTTCATGTACTTTGTAGCAGAAGAAGTACGCGAGTGGATGGCTCAACTGGGCTTCCGCACGATTAACGAGATGGTTGGCCACACGGAATGCCTGGAGATGCGCGCCGGCGTAGACCACTGGAAGGCGCGAGGTCTCGATTTCTCGCAAATCCTTTTTCAACCAGAGGTTCCGGAGACATTCGGCCGCTACTGCCAAATAGCGCAGAATCACGGGCTGGAAAAGGCGCTCGACAACACCACTTTGCTTGGCCTCTGTCAGCCGGCCCTGGAAAAAGGCACACGCGTGTCAGCAGCGTTGCCTATTCGTAATGTCAATCGGGCGGTGGGCACGATTCTTGGCAGCGAGGTGACGCGCCGTTTTGGCGCCGAAGGTCTGCCAGACGGCACGATTCACCTTAAGTTCACCGGATCTGCGGGCCAGAGTTTTGGCGCATTCATCCCCCGCGGTATCACGCTCGAGCTTGAGGGCGACGCCAACGACTATGTCGGCAAGGGCCTGTCAGGCGGCAAGATCATCGTCTACCCTTCGCGGAAAGCAACGTTTGTTCCCGAAGAGAACGTGATCATCGGCAACGTCGCATTCTACGGCGCCACCAGCGGTGAAGCCTACATTTACGGCATCGCCGGCGAGCGTTTTTGCGTGCGCAACAGCGGGATTAACGCTGTGGTCGAGGCCGTGGGCGACCATGGCTGCGAATATATGACTGGCGGGCGTGTCATTGTGCTGGGAGAAACTGGCCGCAATTTCGCTGCTGGAATGTCCGGTGGAGTCGCCTATGTCGTGGATGAATCAGGTGATTTCCCGAGACGCTGCAATCAGGAGATGGTGAAACTTACTCCCCTGGAGTATGGCGAGGAGATCGAAACCGTCAAAGACATGATCTTCTGGCATGCGGAGTATACTGGCAGCCGCCGCGCTACCGAGATACTACTCGCCTGGGAGGAATACATTCCCAGGATCGTGCGCGTGATGCCAAACGATTACCGGCGCGTGCTCGAGGCCCAGAGGCGGATGAGAGAGACTGGCCTAACAGTTGAGGAGGCCGAGATGGCGGCGTTCGAATCGAACGCGCACGACCTTGCAAGGCTGGGAGGAAAGTAGAGGCGATTTTCGATTCCCGATTGCCGATTTAAAATTTATTGTTTGCGATTTTTGCCACTGGTTTTCACAGTCATGCCCATGTCTCTTTCAGTCAAAAATCGGCAATCGGCAATCGGCAATCACAAAATG
Source organism: Pyrinomonadaceae bacterium (assembly GCA_041487335.1). GTDB lineage: Bacteria > Acidobacteriota > Blastocatellia > Pyrinomonadales > Pyrinomonadaceae > PSRF01. The sequence continues at coordinate 5,396 of JBGPNE010000037.1, read as the reverse complement.
GCTGCTCATTCAGTTTCTCTTCTTCGTCACGAGCAGAAGGTGCGCGTCCATGCTGACCAGAGGCTTCTAGGGGCCACACATCTCACTGGTCCAGCACTGGCAAGAGAGCTGCGCGCGTTTCTGAAGTTGGAAGACGAGCGACTGCGCATCGCCGACCGACTGGGAGGTGAGGGGCACTTGACGGCCCGTGCCCGAAGCTTCACGGTTGATGTTTTGGTGGGCCATGTCTTTAGTCGAGTCTGCCAAACTGGTCCTCTCGACCACAATGGCAAGCTAGAGAGCGGCATGGCGATTGTGGCGCTCGGTGGCTATGGTCGCGATGAACTGGCGCCCTTCTCGGATCTCGACCTGCTGTTTCTCTATGGCAACCAGCCGGCAAAGCAGACGCGCGCAGCGATTGAACGTTGCCTGTACCTGCTGTGGGACTCGGGATTAAGTGTTGGTCAGAAATCCTATGCGGTTCGGGAGTGTGTTCCCGCCTCACGCACCGACCCGCACTTTCAGACTGCACTCGTAACCGCCCGACTCGTCGCCGGCAACAGCGAACTATTCGCGGAACTCCGTTGCGCCCTTGAGTGCGAGCGCGGCAGGAACGTGAACTTTCTGCTTGAGACCATCAAACGTGAGCGCGCCGAAAGTTATCAGAAGCACGGAGCGGCAATCTATCTGCAGGAGCCGAACATCAAGGAGAGCGCTGGCGGTCTGCGCGATCTTCATTCAGTGCTCTGGGCCACGTACGCACGCTACGGCCATAAAACGCTTCCAGCTCTGCATGAGCACGGCCTGATCGACTTAGACCAATACGAGCGAGTCTCGCAGGCTTACGATTTTCTCCTGCGCGTTCGTCAACAGGCCCACTGGATTACCGGGAGAAAGACCGACCATTTGGGGCTCGATCTGCAGCCGGCACTGGCGCGGACGTTTGGTTACACTTCATCGGAAAATCTGCAACCATCGGAACAGTTCATGCGTCGCTACTACCGACACGCGCGCGACCTGCATCAATTTAGTGAGTGGCTCTTCGGGCGTGCCTGGGTACCAAAGGAGAGCGCGAAGCGTTGGTATGCGCCTCCACGGCGCAAACGTGTGGACGAGCTGTTCGCGCTCGAAGACGGCCAATTGCAGTTCGAGGGCGAGACCACGCTCTTCACGGAAAACCCGTTGCTCTTATTTAGAGCTCTTGATCTGGCACAGTCCACAAACGCAACTCTCAGCCAGGACCTGCGCGACACCATGCCGCGAAATCTGTCGGGCGTCGATCGCGAGTTTCGCCATTCGTCTGATGTTGCTCAAGCCTTTCTTGCGCTATTGAGCCGCCGCGGCCGGGTGGGACAGACTTTGCGACTGATGTGCGAGGTTGGGTTGCTGGGACGTTACCTGCCGGAGTTTGAACGTATCAGCCTGCTAATACAGCACGACCTTTATCATCACTACACTGTTGACGAACACACTCTGCGGGCGATTGAAGCGCTGGACGCGTTGCACGGCAGTCAGGACGAAGGCCGCGCGCTGCTGCGAGCCGCGCTCGATGAGGTCAAAGACGTCTCGCTGCTCTATCTGGCGCTGCTGCTGCACGATCTAGGCAAGGGGCGCGGTCGCGGCCACATTCCACGCGGCGCGCACATCGCGGAGCACATCTGCGTTCGCTTGCGGCTTGATGAAGAGAGCAAGACCAAGGTCGTGCGACTAGTCAAGCAACACGTCTTGATGGCCCACCTCTCGCAGCGCCGCGATCTGCGCGAGCCGCGCCTGGCAGCCGATTTTGCCGCTCAGGTTGGCAATCTGGATGTACTTAACATGCTTTTTCTGCTCACCTACGCCGACTTGAACGGCGTTGGGCCGGGAGTGTGGAGTGATTGGAAAGGCACGTTGCTCAAGGAGCTTTACACGTGCACCCGCCCGCTGCTGGCCGAGCGAGCAAGCGAGCTCGTCGTTGCCGACCACTTTGCCGCGCTCAAAGAACAGGTGATCGACTCTCTTATCGATAAGACTCCCTTGAGTGAGATCGAGCGCCATTTTGCGCTCCTGCCTCAGCGATACTTGCGCGCCGTCACGCCTGAGACGGTCGAGCTACACCTGCAGCTGATCCGCCAACTCAACAGCGACTCCCTCGCTTGCTGTTGGAGACAACAGGGAGACTTCGCTACCGAGCTGACCATCTGCGCGCGTGACCGCCATGGTCTGTTTGCTGATCTGGCCGGAGCCCTGGCCGCCAACGGAATCGAGATCCTCAGCGCCGACATCAACACGCGCGAGGACGGCATCGCGATCGACAGTTTCATCCTCCGTACGAGCGCGACGCACAGGGCTCTCGATGAACATCGCCTTCCTGGCATCGAGCGGTTGTTAAGGGCTTCGATTGAGGGCGCAACAGACGTAGCCGCGCTAGTTGAGCGGTGGCGGACACGCCATGCTCCGCGGAACATGAGGCCGGCGGTAACTGCAAATCACAGCAAGGCGCCTCACGTCGTTTGCGACAATGATGTTGCCGAAGCAACAACAGTGGTGGAAATTCGTGCCGCAGACGAGCATGGCCTGGCGTATAAGATCACCAGGGCACTGGCAGCCTTTGGGCTGGACATCGTTTGCGCCAAAATTGCCACCGAAAAGAGCGACGCGCTTGACGTGTTTTACGTGACGAATGGAGATGGATCAAAGCTTACCGGCCAACAGATGCTCGCGCTGGAAGTAGCACTTATGGAGGCGCTTGCGAAAGAGAAAAGTCGGTAGCGCAAGAGTCCGGCCCCAAGGCCGGATGGAGGACGCTGTATGAAAAAGATCGAGGCGATTATGCGGCCACACCTGTTGGACGCGGTTAAAAACGCACTGAGCGAGATAGACGTCAAGGGTATGACAGTCAGCGAGGTGCAGGGCTATGGCCGCCAGCGCGGGCACACCGAAACCTACCGCGGCGCGGAATACCAGATCGATTTCATACCGAAGTCGAAGGTTGAGGTGATCATCCCGGACGAGATTGAAGATGCCGTCGTCGAGGCCATCACCCGGTCGGCGCGAACGGGCAAGTTTGGCGACGGCAAGATCTTCGTGATTCCCATTGGCGACGTCATTCGTATACGCACGGGCGAACGCGGCGAGGCAGCGCTGTAGAATTGTCAATCAACTGATCGGCGTCGTTATTGCAGTTTTGATTGCGGCGGTGGGTTCGCTGATCCTGATCAAGGCCGTCGACCTGATCATCGGCGTGCGCGTCGCCGAAGAAGACGAGATTACCGGTCTCGATCTATCAGTTCTTACCTGCTTCTGAATCCAATCGATGTTCGGTCACCTGGGTTCTGCTATCGGCATACTTATCGCGGTACTCTGTACCATCCTCAGTCACAATGCCCCTGAACAGCATGGCTTCATCTGCTTCACTGCATTTCTCTCGCAGCTCTGCCTGCACTTGATTCCAACTCAACTGGCTGGTCAAGATTTGGTTGGGACGTTTCACGAGATAATGTCTCACGTCTCGACTGACAAGCTTCGTCCGACTCATACGATTCTTTTAGGATTCATAGAAAGGTAAACATCCTTAGCTTTCCCGGGTTTTTGAGCTGTGGGCTTCAGGCGACGTGAAAGATCCCAAAGGAGCTGTGAAGGGAGCTAACCGGTCCCCCCGGTTCTGAAAAACTCTACCTTACAAACAGATATGTGTCAAATATAGGATATATGCTATAGGTAACACATTGGTTTCTGCTAGCTTTTCAACTATTCGACGTTTACTAATGCTAAACCCTAGAATAAGCTGCTTCGGCAGGTCAGTTCGAAGACTTTATCGTGAACAAGAAGCTAAATCATGTCTTGACTCACTGGGCGAGGACCAAATCCTTGTCCCGTTGCTTGCTGTGTATCACGGTATTCAGTCTGCCTGCTGCGCTCCCCAGGGCAACGGCGCAAACTCTGACGGGCCGCCTCAAAGGCACTGTCAAGGTCACCACCGGAGCCACAGAGGCCGGTCCGGCTTCGCTTGCTGGAGCGCGGCTTAAGCTTGTCAATCGCGACTTGCCCGAGCAGTCGATAACGACAGTCACGGACGATGCCGGCAATTTCATCTTTATCGATCTGCCCGCCGGGACCTACTTGCTGACAGTCGAGGCTGATGGATTGACTCCAGTTACGCGGGAAATCGGTGTGGAGGCGGGCGCAGCGCTCACGGTCGAGATAGTAATGACCGCGACGGTCTCAGCATCCGTTACCGTCCGTGAAGAAGAGGGCCTGCTCAGCACCTCCGAAACAACTACGAGCAATACCGTTCACGCCCAAACACTGAATGACGTACCGCTGCGAGCTGAGAACTATCAGAGCGCGCCGTTGCTGACGCCGGGAGTTATTCGCGGAGCAGACGGCGTGGACCACCAGAAGGGTGCGCGTGCTGGACAAAGCGGCTACACGGTCAACGGCGTGGACGTCACCGATCCGGTCACTGGAAAACTCGCGTTTGACATCCCCCTCGAAGCGGCAAGAAACGTACAGATCGAAGAGAACCCTTATTCAGCCGAGTTTGGTCGACTTACCGGCGGCGCCACTGACCTCGAAACCAAAGGCGGCGGCAAAAAATTCAAAGTTACGGCCGCCCGCTTCTTTCCGACCTTTCGCAGCATACTCTCTGGTCCAATTGATTCATTTCGCCCACGTGTAACGTTCAGCGGCCCTATCACTGGCGACCGTCTTTTCTTCTTGCAGTCTTTTGAGTATCGCTTCACGCGCGCCCGCGTGCCCAGCCTCAAAGCTCCAGGGGACGACACGACCTCTGAGGCCTTTAATTCATTCACGCAGATTGATTTCAGTCTCAACAAAGAGAACAGCTCCAGATTTGTCGTAGCATTCTTTCCCCAGAAGGAACGCTTCGTTGGGCTCAACACTTTCAATCCGCAAGCGACCACGTCAAACACCAAGCAACGAGGCTCGCTGGTGTCCATCTTCGAGCAGGCAATCTTCAAGGATGCTTCGTTTCTCGCCTCCGCGTTGAGCTACAAGACGTTTGCACTTGATGTGTTCGCGCAGGGGCAGGGGACGCAAGCACTTGAATTGCTGCCGGAAGGCAACAGGGGCAACTACTTCGCCGACGTTCGCAGGCGGTCTCAACGGGTTCAGTGGCTGGAAACTTACTTAGCCCACCCGTTTGGATTTCGCGGTCAGCACTCTTTTAAACTCGGCGGCGAGATTGATTATTCGCGGGTGACAGGTACGGTCCGCGAGAACCCGATCCTGATCAGACGGGAAGACAACACCCTGGCCCAGCGCATCGAGTTCGCAGGCGCGACGACTGTCGCGCGCAGCATGAGCGAATACAGCGCCTTCGCGCTGGACCGTTGGGTCGTCAATACGCAGCTGACCGTTGACGCAGGCCTGCGCTTCGACCGTGACGGGCTGGCCCGGCAGAGTAACATCGCACC
>JBGPNE010000036.1:0-10857 GCA_041487335.1 Pyrinomonadaceae bacterium | reverse complement strand
CTGCTCGGTTGGTGACCAAGAAACACGTGAGACACTTCTTCCATCAGGGTAGCGTTTGTTCGCATGCGACCGTGGTTAGGATTGAGGATGACAATCCTCCTGCCGTCAGGAAGCGCATGTGAACAGGCCCCGCCTGACCATTCATCCGACGCCGGCCCAAGCAGATGCTCCCTGGCCTCCTGGTTAAGCCCTCTAATCCGATCGAACTCAAGCACCAGTAGGTTGGCAAAACGCGCGAGGTCAAATGGATTGAGCGGTGCAAGGGGGCGAACACGAGCAAAATCGCGCAAGCCTAAGGCTTTCAGTTCATACTGTCGCCATTTTTCACCTGGAGGCAAATCGTGATTGATCACGTCGTAACTATAACTTCTTCAGCCTGGAAAAACCTTTTGGGCCGAGACGGGCGTCTACCGACGCTTCCGTGGACGTCTTTGCTCTTCCGTGCGGCTGAACTGTGTGTAAGCAACACGGAATAGTTCGGATAACGCAAACGCGGTTTCAGGGGTGAGGTTGCGATCGGCTCTCAGGTGAGCTTCCACAATCTCCGGGGTAGACTCATGCGGGTAGTAAACAACTGCCTTTGCTTGCTCGCCATCGTTGCGGCGACCTCCGAGAATCCGTTCCATGGGAACGTTTAGCCAGGCCGTAAGCCGTGCAATGTTCTCAGCGTCAGGTTTCCCGGTACCATTCTCTATTCGAGACAACGTGGAGGCTGATACATCGGTTTTGTCTGCGACGTCGCGCAAACTCAAGCCCAGCTCCTCACGCCGACGACGAATGGCGCGACCGAGTTCTTCGGTGTTGACCAGTGTTTTAGCCAGTCGTGTCATATGGGCCCCTCCTTCAGCGAACGATTTACTCCCGCTCGCACCTGTCACGATAACACAACCTGAGTTTTAGACGCAAGATGATGTTTTATAGCTGAAACGCTCGCAATGCTGTAAACCAGTTTCTATCGCGCGCGCAGGTTTGTGACTCTTGATATTGGCGTGCATCGCGTCCCAGAATTTTCAAGCACAAAAATCTTGGCAAGCCGCGCTCACATCGACACCTGAGATTGGATTTCGAACTGATTAGAAGTTGTTTTGAGGTTCGGGTTGTACGCGCTATCGCGTTGCCGACAGTGCGAGATCTTTCGCACGAGGCAATACAGCCATGGCCTTTGCCACTTGCGGATCATCGGTTGTGATGAAAACGCGATCGGCCATTACTCGTCCGTAAGCCGCGGTCACGATATTGAAACGCAACTGCAGCTCAGTGAAGGAACGGTTGCGATCCAGCAGCAGCGAGAATATCTTGAAGCTTGGGTCGTTTGCCACGAAGTCTTTGAAGCTATGAAAGAGGGGGTCGGTAATCGCGAAATCCGATGTTTGAAGATCATGATTGAAGTCGATCGCTCGTTGGAGCTTGTAAGCTTCAAAGCCACGAACGCGTCCGTTTACCAACTCACTCGTGAAGGCAAATATCGGATTTAACAGACGACGCTGAGCCAGAGTCATGGTCCTCGCGCCCACACTCTCATCCGGCGAAATACCGCCACCACCGTAGACCGCGCGGCCCGTATCAGTCTTCTTTTCAGGGCCAACCGGCCTTTGTGGTACTTCTTTTTGTTCGAGGCGGTTTGACCCGCCGTGCGTGTAATAGTCGTAGAAGCCGCCGTTCGAATAGTCTCGCTGAATCAATCGGCCCGATGGTGTGTAGTACTTCGCGGAAGTCAGGGTCAATCCTGCGCCGTATTCAAGCGGGATAATGCTTTGCACCAGTCCCTTACCAAAACTCGTCTGGCCCACAATCAAGGCCCGGTCGTGATCCTGCATCGCGCCCGCGACGATCTCCGAAGCAGAGGCCGTGTTTTCGTTAATCAGAATTACCAGCGGAGTCAGATCGGGTGTTGTGTTTCTCGATTCGTAAGTGTTGTTCCTAAGGCCGTTTCTTCCTCTTTGAGTAAGGATCAACCGGCCATTCGACAAGAAGACCTCGGCAACATGGATTGCCTGATCCAGAAAACCCCCGGGATTATTTCGCAGGTCGAGGACAAGCGAGTTCATACCTTTTGAGTGCAGCCTATCCAGAGCTTCCTGGAGTTCGTCGGTAGTTGTGTAATTGAAACCCCTGGTCATGTCGATGTAGCCGACGCCGGGCCTTACTAGATAAGAATCGGGAATTGAAGGTTGAGATACAGCATCGCGGGTTAGCTCGACCGTTTGAACATGCTTATCAGCCGCGCGTTCGATAGTCATCTTCACAACCGAGCCACGAGGGCCACGAATCTTATCGCGCACCTCCATAGAAGCCTTGCCGGTCATCTTCACGCCGTCGACTTCCAGAATCCGATCGCCAAAGCGCAATCCTGCTCGCGCTGCAGCAGAGTTTTCGAAGGTTGCGGTGATGAACGTGTCGGTATCGTCCCCTCTAGCATAGTTCTGAATAGACGCGCCAATGCCGAAGTACTCAGAACGCTGATCGGTTTTCAACTCCTCAAACTCTTCCCGATCATAGTAGTTCGAGTGGGGATCGAGCGACCGCAGCATTCCTATGATGGACGACTTGAAGACCGTGTTGTAATCAAGCTTCTTTCCCTCGATGTAATTGTCCTGGATCAGTCTTAACGCTTCATCGAGATCTTTCTCGATGACTGGGATGGCGCTGCTGGAATTGCCGCGTGAACTGCGGCGACCGGCGATGCCCGAACCAGTTGGTGGTCTGCCACTCGAAGTGCTGCCAACTGGAGACTGCGTCTGCGGTCTTTGATGCGCGAAAATGAAACCGGGAATGACAAGGATGAAGGCGAACAGGGTAATTACCGCGAGCGAGAATATCTTTTTCACTGGCAAAGCCTCTGAAATGGATGGTGGATAAACAAACCCACGAGCGGCCGGCTGAATCCGACCGTCAGGCGTGGGGCAATTGCAATACTAACGGATGCCGGCAAACCCGGCAAGGTTGGGTTGCGCATGCCACAAATTCCTCTTTCACGCGGGAACTCTGTTCTTTTAGGAAGAACCCAATAAGAAGAAACTACCAAATCCACCAAAAGTCCATTCTATCCAAATCGCCGGACATCTCTTACGGCCGCTGCCTCCACGGGTCTGTGCTTGACGGCTCTTTGAAGGCATCCGTAGAATGAACTTGTTAAAGGCATAAAACGTAGCTTAAGGAGAGATCCCGATGGAATCACTGTTGATCTCATTCCTCAAAGGAGTCGTTAAATATGAGTAGTCCATACCAGAAGGAAGAGCACAAGCCTTCCGAAACTGTCGATGACCTGATGCTGCGCGACGAGGACAGGGAGGGCAATTCTGAAGATGGTGGGCGAACTGCTTCTTCGGTTCGCGACATTGCCTCACGTATCCCCGAGTCGCTGAGCGCAATCGGACGCGACATCAGCCGAACCATCGAGCGAGCGATCGCGGCAAAGGATGATTACGTAGTTGCCGTTAAGGTTTCCCCTGAGGCCCAGCAAAAACTCGAGCAACTAGTCCAGGCAGGTGTTTTTCGCAATCGCGCGGAGGCGGCAGGTTTTTTGATCGACGAGGGCATAAAGACTCAATCTGCTCTCTTTGAACGCCTCCAGCAGAAACTTGCCGAGATTGAGCGCCTGCGCGCCGAGTTGCGTGGCATGATCGGCGAAAGGCCAGCCTGAGTTACGGCGTTATCAGCCCCCCTGAGTTTCCTTAACAGAAGTGTTCTTTCCCACGTCGGGTACAAGCATGCCCGAAGAGAAGTCAAAGCGAATCGAGATAAACGTGGCAGAAAAATTTCCGCTCCCACCAACAGCTATCGAACAATTCACCCTTTCCAATGGCCTTCGCGTAATGCTGAGCAGGGATCCGACTGTCCCGGTTGTATCTGTGGCCGTCTATTACGACGTCGGCTCGCGCAACGAGAAACAGGGACGGACTGGCTTTGCTCATCTCTTCGAGCACATGATGTTTCAAGGCTCCGAAAATGTTCCAAAGGCGGCTCACTTCCAGTACATTTTCAATGCCGGAGGAACGATGAACGGTACGACCTCCACTGAGCGCACAAACTACTTTGAGATGTTGCCTGCCAATTACCTGCCACTCGCGCTTTGGCTGGAAAGCGATCGCATGCGCTCATTGAAAGTGACTCAGGAGAATCTCGATAATCAACGCAATGCGGTACAGGAAGAGAAGAGGCTGCGCTATGACAATCAACCTTACGTAAACGCTTTTTTGCGAATGAACGAGTTGATCTTCAAGAACCCGGCCAACGCTCATTCGACGATTGGCTCGATGGAGGATCTTGATGCTGCAACAATCGAGGACATCCGCGAGTTTTTCCGCATCTACTATGCACCGAACAACGCCGTACTTACGATTGCCGGCGATTTCGAGGAAGCGGAAGCACGGGCTCTGGTACAAAAGTATTTCGAAGGAATTCCCAGTCAACCCGATCCGCCACTGGTTGATGTCAGCGAGCCGCAGGAAGTAGCAAAAACCCAGGAGACTTTTCACGATAAGCTTGCCCCGGCGCCAGCATTCGTCCTTGGCTGGAAAATTCCGGAGCGTAGGACGCCGGAATATTATGCACTCTCGCTGGCAGGCGATCTGCTTTTTGAAGGAGATAGCTCCCGGCTCTATCAGAAGCTGGTGAAAGGTGACGAATCGGTCGTTTCGATTCAGGGCGGAATTGACGAGCGTCGTGGGCCATCTGCGTGGTACATCTTTGCGCTGCCAAAGCCTGGCGAGGAGGTGGCGGCAATCCGTGGACAAATCTTTGATGAGGTCAAAAGCTTGTCAACATCTGGTCCAACCGATGCGGAGATGGAAAAGCTGCGAAACTCACTGTGCAACGACGCCGTCCGTGGCCGGCAGTCCACAATGTATCGCGCGCAGCGGATTGCCGAATATGCTCTTTACGACGGTGACCCAAAGCTATTTGATTCTGAACTTGACCAGTATCTGAGTATTACGGCCGATCAGATCAAAACTGCAGTTGGGCTTTTTCTCGACGTGCAGAATCGCGTCGTGCTCGACATTGTGCCGGCGGCGACTGCTGAGGAAGCCGGGGAGATGGTTACATCCGCATCACCTCAGCCACCGGGCGAGCCCCAGCAGCCCGCGGCTCCGGCGCCGCAAGTCCCGCCCAGGCCGCCCGCGCAACCGGTGTCACCAACTAACCCGGAAGCGATTGTGGTCGACGCTGTCGCTTCGCATTTCAAACGATCAGAGAATCCAGCAGATCCACCCGAACATGCTGACCTCGACTCAGGACCATTGTATCCTTAGACATGAACCCACAGGAACAATTCCGCCAGCAAGCACCCGCGCGACTGGCCGCGCGTCCGATAAAAGTTCCGACAGCGTCCGTTGCTGTGCTGTCGAACGGTCTCGCAGTGGTAACGGTTGAGGATAAGCGATTGCCGCTAATCAGCTGTCGCCTGGCTTTTCGCACTGGTAACGCACACGATCCGCTGGAGCTGCCTGGTCTAACGGATATGCTCGCGGGACTACTGACTGAAGGAACGGAATCGCGTACCAGCCGCGAGATTGCCGACGAGGTTGCGCGTATGGGCGCCACGCTAACCGCAGGTGCAAACTCTGACTACACAACCGTCGCCGGCTCATCACTCTCAACGTTTAGTGAGAACATTCTGGAGCTGATGGCGGACGTTGCCCTCAGGCCTTCGTTTCCCCAAAACGAGGTGGAACTCACGAAACAAAACAGCAAGGAAAATCTCAGGCAGCAGCGCGCCCAGCCTTCGTTTCTGGCGGCGGAGATGGTTTCACGCGTGATGTTTGGCAATCATCCCTACTCGGTCATTGCGCCGACGCCGGAATCGATCGATGCGACTACTCGTGATCGACTGGTTGACTTTCACGGCTCGAAGTTTGTGCCCAATAATGCGTTTTTCATAGTTGCGGGCGACATTCGACCGGATTCCCTCCTTAAAAAAATCGAGAGTTTGTTCGGTGAATGGAAGAAAGGTGAAATCTCCAACGATGACTTCCCTGCTCCTCCGCAACGCAACTCGCGCGCGGCATACCTGGTCGATCGGCCTGGTTCTGCTCAGTCAAATATAGTTATCGCCAATGCCGGAATCACACGAACCAGCCCGGACTATTTCCCCGTGCTGTTGATGCACACTGTGCTCGGCGCAAACGCGTCGTCTCGTCTATTCATGAATCTGCGCGAAGAGAAGGGCTACACATACGGCGCCTATTCGAATTTGGACGCACGTCGCACCGCGGGAACGTTTCGCGCTAGCGCGGAGGTTCGCACAACGGTAACCGGCGATTCGTTGAAAGAGTTTTTCTACGAATTGAACAGGATTCGCATCGAACAAGTTTCAGAGAAAGAGATCACGGATGCGAAATCTTATCTGACGGGAGTTTTTCCAATTCGGCTGGAAACGCAGGAAGGGCTGATTGATCAGTTCGTTCAGATAAAGATGTTTGGCTTGCCCGACGATTATCTGCAAACTTATCGCAACCGCGTGCAAGCAGTCACTATTGACGAGATTCAGGACGTTGCATCGAGGTATATCAAACCCGATGAGGCAGCTATTGTCATTGTTGGCGATGGGCGACAAATCGTCGAGCAGGTGGAGCGCTACGCTGAAGAGATCGAATTTTACAGCACCGCGGGAAAGCGAAAAGACAGCCCATCAGGATCATCGCCGGTTTCTGGCGAGATTACTTCAGCGGACATGCTGGGAAGCTGGTCGCTCGACATTCCAACGCCGCTGGGTCAGAGCATTGCTGCTACTCTCATTCTCGTTCAGGGTGAAACCGGTTTGAGCGGGAGATTTGAATCAGAGATGGGCGACGCAAATCTCGTTTCCGCGGGCCTGGACAGAAATTCGTTCACCGCCACGATGTCTTTCGACATGGATGGACACGCCGTGGAAGCTCACATCTCTGGCGACGTTCAGGGAAAGCAGATGGAGGGCAGCATCAGTTTGCAAAACGCGCCGCCGTTGTCCTTCACCGGCAGCCAGGTCTGATTGATCGGGAAGTAACAAAAAGGCAACAAACAAAAACCCCCCGGCATGACCCACATGCCGGGCGTAATCACAGGAGGAACCGAGTGTTATGGCGAGTTTCTTCTCTCAACGCTCATAACGCAAGACCATTCCATCAGCACCGACAGCCCAACAATTCTTTTTATTAAAGTAGAGCGCATAAAGATTCTGCTTCGTGGCGGATTCTTGTTGTACCCAGGTTCGACCTCCATCCGACGTGCGCAGGATTGTGCCGCTACGCCCAACCACCCAACCCTTGTCATCGTTTACAAATTGCACACTCAGGAGCGTCGAGCGTGCCCTCACCGCAACGGGTTCCCAATGTTCACCACCGTCCGTAGTACGAAGAATGGTGCCGCGCTCGCCGACTGCCCAACCCTTCTTGTCGTCGCGAAAATCTATGTGATAGACGGTTGCGGTCGTTCCTGAATTTTGCGTTGTCCACGTTTGCCCTCCATCGACTGTTTTGAGAATTGTTCCACCCGCTCCCGCAATCCAGCCCCGTTTCTCGCCATCAAAATCGATGGCAATCAACTCCAATCGACTTGGTGCGCGCCTCCGAGTCCACGTTTCTCCGCCGTCTTCTGTATAAACCAGAATGCTATCTATTACTTGATCCCGCTTGCTAATTGATCCAACAACCCAACCCCTCTTCTTGCTTGCGAAGCGAACGCTGTAAAGTTCCACAGTGGCGCCGTTGAATTCCTTAGGCACAAAATGACGTGCTTCGCTCCATCGAGTGCCGCTGTCACGCGTGACAAAAATAGTGCTGCCCGCAATCAGAAAACCATCTTCCTTGTCGCGGAAATAGATATCGTTGATCGCATCAGTAGTTGCAACTGGCTGTTGCACCCACGTGCGTCCGCCATCATCCGTGCGGCTCAGGAAACCCTTGTCGCCTCCAACCCATCCGCGCTTGCTGTCTAGAAAATAGACGGTGTTCAGATCCTGGCCCGTAGGGGCTACGCGCGTTGAGATCCATCCCTCCTGAGCCGTAGAGGGTAAAACGCCTGTAAATAAAAGAAACAAGGCCGCGATGCCGTGATTTATCCTTATGTATCGATGAGGTTTCATTCCTCTTCACCTATTGGCCCCGAAGTTTTACCGGAAAATGATTCTCCTAACTACCGCGCCGGGAATGCTAGCTCTGCTGCACCGCATTCCACCTTCGGCGTCAGAATGATTCGACTGAAGTGGGGGTTGAACCTGACGAACTTGTACCTTAAATCGACCTTCTATGACAAGATTGAGCCACGCGTTCAGACTTACTTAACGCGTGGCCCCAGCGGTAATCGAATAGAAGAATGGTCTATGGAGTCGCTGCAGCAACGCGGTAGACTCGGCCCTCGAACACCACGATCACTTGCTCACCTAGCGCGAAGAAATCCGCCAGACGAGGTTTCTGTTTCAGCAAAGCAAAGTAGTTATCGCTGCCAAACTTGAGCGTTGTCTCGGGCAACCCTGCATCAGCCCTAAACTCTGCGTCGGTCCACACGCCGTCGCGCAGATAGAAAGTCTTGCCGCCGGCGGTTCTTACCACGGAGGACGGCGTATCTTTGTCCACCCGCGCGGCTTCCTGTTGCTCGCGTGCTCGTTTGCTCTGCTGCACGGCAGCCATACCGGTCACAGCCCGTACGTCAGCCGCCTTGGCAGGTGGAGGTGTCGGTGAATTCGCCGACGGCTGTAACACACCGGATGGCCTCCTACCTTGCGCCGCCACCACGCTTACATCCTGCACTTGCGAATTTTGCTCAAGCGCGAGATAGGAGGTGTAAGGCGTTACTATGCCGTAGCGCGTTCCCAGATCAATGATCTCGTCGCGCAGCTCCTTCTGCTCACCATTCGTGCGAACCTGCTCCATCAGCCAGCCGACCCGTCGCGTGGCCCACAGCCGCGGCAGGAAATCGTTGGCCTCCTCGCGCAGGGGAAAATGAAGATTGTCATAGAAGAAAGTTTTCGTCGACCCACCCGCCTTGCCGCCCAAGGTCAGACGTACGTAGTCCATGTCGATTGGATTTCTGAACCGGCCGATAAGCGTGATCTGGGAACCTCTGAATACATCAGGCAGAGTTCGCGGATAAACCAGATCCGTTTCGACTCCGGCCATATCGAGCTGTAGTTCGGTAAGGACCGGATAATTGATCCTGGCAAAGAAATTCGAGACCTTTACCTCCAGGTCTTCTTTTGGTTCAACGTAATCGGCAGCGCCACCATTCTCGGCTGCAAGTTTGTCCAGCAGTGCCGTGTTGACATCGTAACCGACGCCAAACGTAAACAGCCGAACCCCCGGCCTGCGAACTGCGCGAAGATTCTCCATAATGCGACTGGGGTTTGTTTCGCCGACTGTGGGCAAACCGTCTGTCATGAAGACGAGAGTCTTCGGACGGTTGCCTGGTTCAAACTGGTGCATTGAAGACAGCAATGCCTGATTGATATTCGTGCCGCCCACCGGTCGTAGTGCTTGAACGAACGCTTCACCTCGTCTTCGTCCCTGATCGTCGGCTGTGATCATTCCGCTTTCCAGCAGATGCTCTTCACCCGCGAAAGAGATTACGTTGAACCGATCCTGGGGACGCAGAATTCTGATACCGTACAAGAGAGCGGCTCGCGCCTTCTCCATCTTGCCTTCTTCCGCCATCGAGCCCGATGTGTCCAGTACAAAGACAATGTCCTTGGCCGAATACTCCCGCTCCGACCAATCTTCTTTCGGCGAAATCATCAGCAAGAAGTAGCCGTCTTTGCCTGCCTCACGATGTGTGAGCAGCGTGACGCCGAAGTCTTCAGAGGAAAGTGTGTAGAAGACTTGAAAATCCTGTGGCTCTTTGCCGCTTCCAGTTTCAAACGAAACTACGGACCGGCGATCGCCACTTCGTTTCACGTCGATGGCGTGAGTCGGCGAATAGATGTTTCGCAGGGGATCTTTGCTTTGTAGCTCAATGCGACCCGAAACCGTTCCAATCTGCATTAGCTGACGCCCGGTCCCGAGTGGATATCGATACGCGACCGTTCCCGATTCAGCGCGCAGGACTTGCGTGTACGTGATCTCGATCTTCTTGTCTGAGCGAGGCGGTATGGGAAAGATGCTTGCTTGAAACAGATCTTTGCCCGCGTACTCCAATAGACCAGGATCGCGCTTGCGCCTGACGATCTCGTCGTAAATTCGCCGCGCCTCCTCGCGTGAGCGCACTTCGCCCACAAGACGACGGTCGCCGTCCCAGATCGCAAACTCGGTGATTGAAGCCGACTCCGGAATCGGAAAGAAGTAGGTGCCTTCGAGCGTCACATCCGTCTCATTTCTAAAAATCTGCTCGACGTGGGTGGTCGCCACTTGCGAAAGGATTTTCACGTCTAGCTTGATGGATTTGACGGGCAGCGCGCGGGGTAAGGAAATTGGACGCACCGGTATTGGACACCTGTCGCAGGGTCCGGGAACGATCACCCCCTGGGCGCCGGCGGTTAGCGTCAGGAGAAAAAGAAGGGAAGCAAACAGCAGATAGCAGCAAGCTCTTCGGGTTAGCATTAACGTCTCCTCGAATTCATGTGATGCGCCGACAATATGAGCGCTCGTTTGATAGAACGCCTCGCGCCGGGGGTTCTTGCACTCAGTTTAAACGCCAGCACCTTAACGAAGTTCTCGCAGACGTCTATTTCGGATTGCCACAATCGTGACGTAGACAACAATCGCCAGCCCGCCGGCCGCCAGCGCCATTGGTGCGCCGTAACGATGGGACACGGCGCCGCCAAGGAGATTTCCTATTGGCATCGTGCCGATGAAGGAAAGTATAAACATGCTCATAACACGCCCCCGCATCTCGTCAGTGACTAGTTGCTGCAATAGAGTGTTTGTGACGGCCACGGTAGTAACAATG
>JBGPNE010000035.1:0-11091 GCA_041487335.1 Pyrinomonadaceae bacterium | reverse complement strand
TTCCCCTGTTCCCCGTCCTCCGTTCCCCTGTTCCCCCGTTCCCCCGTTCCCCTGTTCCCCGTCCTCCGTTCCCCCGTGTCTCCCCGTCTCGTCTTTTTGGAACCTGGCGCCACACACCGCGTGTAAGCCATAAAATCTATCCGGAGGATTTCCCTTATGAGCTTTAGATATGCCTGTTGTTTTCTGGTCTCCCTGCTTCTAACCGGCGGTATTGTGCTAGCACAGCAAGCCGTACCGGCCCCGCCGGCGCCTCCCGCCCCCGACACGCCTTATGGTCAAGCTTTCTCTCTTTTCATCGATGGCGGCAGCTTTCTCGGTGTCTATGCCGAAGACATTAACAAGGAAACTATGAGCCACTACGGTTTACGCGAAGCGCGCGGAGTTGGCATCACCGGAATCGTGAAAGACAGCCCTGCTGAGAAGGCCGGACTAAAAAAGGATGATGTAATCCTGCGATTTGACAACGAGAATGTCACCAGCGTGCGTAAGCTCAATCGACTGGTATCGGAGGTGGCTCCAGACCAGACGGTGAGAATGGCAATTAGTCGTGGCGGAGCCCAGCAAGAACTCGCAGTTACGATCGGCAAACGCAATGATTTTTCAGATGCGATGCACAGGTTAAAGGAATTTCATGGATTGATGACGCCTGGAACCAATTTTTGGAAGTGGGAAGGACCCGAGCCAGGTAGCGATGGTCTTGTGTTGGGGTTTGGCAACAATCGTCGTATCGGTGTCAGCACCATGCAATTGACGAAACAGCTTGCCGATTACTTCGGAGTCGCTGACGGTAAGGGAGTTCTGGTAACTTCAGTAGCGGAAGACAGCCCAGCAGCAAAGGCCGGGATCCGAGCTGGCGACGTGATCACAGCAGTGGACGGCGAGAAGGTTGAAGTCGCAGGGGATCTTGCGCGCGCCATCAACAAGAAAAAAGAAGGTGACGTAACGCTGACGATAATTCGCGATAAGACTCAGCGAACAATTGCAGTAACGCCGAAAGGAGGATCTCCTTTGGGTCAGCCGGGAGCGATGCCGCAAGTTGTCCGAAGCATAGTGATACCGCGCATCCAGCTGCCCACTATCCCGGAAATGAACATCATGATCCCGAGCATTGAACTTCCGGCGATTCCAGAAATTTATATCCAACTACCGCCCACAGCACCTAAAGTGCGCGTGAAGAAGCCACCAGTTCCACGTCCGATCTAAAATGCTAGAAGGGAAAAAGGGGGGAAAGGAAGGAGTACTCGACCAAATCCCCTTTTCCCTATTCCCTGTTTTACCCCTGCGTCTATTTCGGCGGGGCCAATCTTTTCTTACCTTCAATAGCCTCTCTGTAGGCGCCCCCATGCACGTCACCAATTTTGATTGCCTGGTCAAACTCTTGGGATGCTTCGGCCGTGTTTTCGAAGAAGGCATGAATTCGTCCCATCGCTTCGTGGGCACGCGAGATCAGCGCGCGGTCTGTCTCAGGCGAGGAAGCCTCCAGCGCCAGTCGGTAGTTGGCCAGCGCTCGCTTCAATCTTTCGGCCTGCACATCTTCGTCAGTCGCATCCGCTGCGGCGAAACTGGCGGTCTGAGCGAGCGCAAAGAATACTCGTGGTTCGCCAGGGTATTCCCTGAGCAAGTCTTTCAAGTGCGTCTCGGCATTGTTGTAGTCCTTTAATCGCAGGGTCGCTTCGATGTCTGCAAGCTTCTTCACGAAAGCGGCCGCCTTGGCCGCTTCGCCTTCCGAGTAGACGCCAGTCTCCAACTCAGCAGTTTGCGCGGCTATCCGTGCCTGCCTTGCCGCCAGGGTGCGCTGGCGGGCCTCAGCATATTCGGCCGGTCGGCGAATTTCACGCGCCGGATCGAATGACGTGATCATATCTACAAAAAAGTTTGCGATATCGAAGCCGGAGCTTTCGATCCCTTTTAACTGATCGGCGAAAAAGAAGGCGAGCACAGCCCCGCGCTCGTATTCATCGGCAAGCCTCGCGACGGTCTCATCCTGAATAGCGCTCGTCGCTGCCTGAGCCTCTTTTGCGATCGCCGCGCGCGACGATTCGTCTTTCGCGCCGGCACGTCTGATACGTGTTTCGCGAGTGAGCGCAGCGAGTCTCTTTGCTTCATCGAAGCGTGCATCAGCAGCGACAACCAGCGATCGGGAGACCGCCAGGAAGATATCCGGAGTGACTGTAGCTCCTGCTTTCTCGCGTTCAGTCAGAATCTGTTTGATCTGATCGCGACGGGCAGCAATCTCTCGATTGAAACGCAACATAAGTGGATCGATCGCGTATTGCAGATAGGCACGCCGCAGCTCTGACGAAGCGGGATCAGTTCCTTCCGGAACAATTGCGTAATACTCATCTCCAATGACCCGAAAGTTGATTGCGCCCGGAGCGCCGAGCAGATCCGGAACAATAAAAAAGCGACGTTCATGCTCTCGCAGACTGTAGGCCCTTAGTCCGCTCTTCTTCCTGGCTGCCGTGGGTGCTTTGACCAGTACGCGTTCAGACGAAACTCTGATCGGCCGCGTGTGCAGGTAAGTGAGAACTGCGCGAACCATTTCCGCGGCCGGCTGTCGTAGCCGGTCGCCCTCAGATTGGTATGCCCGCGTATAAGCAACAAGCCGCTCGTCAATTCCTGAGTGGCGGTAAAACTCTCGAATGAGAGGCGCGAAGTCGAGCACTTCCAGCAGACTTCCCGGAAGCTCCTCGGATTTTTCGGGCGCATCGAGCGAGGGTGGTGGACCAAGTGCAAAAGCGAGTGATACATAGCGTGCCGCCTGATCAGCCGCAGTGGCGGGAGCCGGCAATCGGTTGCGTTCGTAGAACGTGCGCAGCCGATTGCGCAGATCAGGGTCGAGGTCAGTCTGATCCCTTCTTACCTGTGCGCGAAAAACTGATGGTTCTCCGCCCGGCGGCGTTGGATCAAAACCCGCAGCTTCGAGCGCAGCCATCACAATAATTAGTCGCGGGTCGGCCTGGAACTCGACGCCATAGTCAGAAATCTCGAAGCCGGTACCTGGTTGTTGCGGCAGCCGCGATGGTTGAGCCGGACGAGGTGAAGGATCGGGAATTGGTTTGGTCTGCGAATACGCAAGCCCGCCGCTACCCGCGACGGTCAACAGCGCTATTACTAAATATCTTTTCATAAATCCAAATTGATGTAGTCAACGAGTCTTCCGCAACAGACTCTCCCGGCGAATACTTTGGAAAATCAGCCAAGAGGATTAGAGATGCGGTCAATGATCCCACAGATGCCAATATTCGCCCAGACTTCCGCTAGGTTGTCTTTTAAGACTGCTCTTGCCGTGTTCGATGATTCGCGCGCAATACCCACAATGTTAGCGGATAGGCAGTGAGGGAACAAACTACCGAAAGCACCAGTCCGCCGATTGCGAAAGGCTCAACCAGATACCAACTGCGGACGAACGTCTGGCTGTAATAGTCGCCGGTGAGCAGCCGAGGATGCCTTAGTAGCTCGATTCCCTCTGGCGGGATTCTCAGTGGTCGCCCAAGCACGAAAGCGCCGACAGCGTATGAGGCGACGATGATGGGAACCAGCGTAAAGAACGGATTGTTAGTAAACGTACCGGTGTAGATAGCGATCTTGTTGAAGCGGAAGAGAAATGCGATTAATGTCGCAAGGATTGTATGCAACCCGAGAAACGGTGAGAACGCAATGAAAACCCCGATGGAAAAAGCAAGCGCCGTCCGCTCGGGTGGATCATCCAGTGCGAGCAGACGGCGAAAGGTGGCGCGAAACATGGTGAAACAGTAATAATTGATGAGTGATAACTGATGAGAATCTCATCACCCGTCACTTATCACCGTCATTCAAAGCTATTCAAGGCGTCTGCTTCGCTGTCGTAGGCGTCGAAGACGGTCAGAAGTTTGGTGATCACCAGAAGATTTTGAATCTTTTCCGTTAGATTCAACAGCTTGAGTTGCCCACCTTCCCGTCTGACAGTCGTAAAGTTGGCAATCAATTCGCCGATGCCACTCGAATCGACGTTCTTAACACCGCCAAGGTTGAGAAGAATCTTCTTTTTACCTTGCTCCACCAGACCGCGAATGGCATTGCGCAAAGCAATGCTGCCTTCACCCATTCTCACAGAACCACTCATATCCAGAATGGTCACGTCCCCTGCCTGTCGTTCTGTAACCTCAAGCTCTGCCATTGTTCTAATCTCCCTTGAAAGTTCAATGAGTTCAGAAAACCTCTCAATCCGGGGGAAGACCCTTGAAACTCTTGAGGGCCTCCGGTTCGCTCTCGTATACGTCAAAGACCGTCAGAAGCTTCGTAATCGTCAACAGGTCCCGCAGTTTCTGCGTGAGATTGAGCAGCTTCAATTGCCCTCCATCCTTATTGATCGCCGTGTAGCTCGAGACCAACTCGCCGATGCCGCTCGAATCGATGTAGCCCACTCCGGCAAGATTTAAGAGAATCTTCTTCTTGCCCTCTTCGAGCAGGCGACGAATGGCCGTGCGAAGAGCGACACTGCCTTCGCCGATGGTAATCTTTCCATCCATGTCAAGAACGGTAACGTCTCCAGCCTGGCGCTCAGAAATATTTAGCTCTGCCATTTTCAGGACTCTCCTTTATGGATTTGCGATTTTGATTTGTGATTTCCGATTTCGACCGCTAAGCCCAGGGTTTTCTGACAGGGAATGCGCGTTTTGCTCCAGGGCAATGGCAAATCCAAAATCAGTATTACAGTCTCTTAATCATGCGTACGGTAGTGCCACCTTGGGGGTGAATTGACCAATCGACCTTGTCCATGAAATTGCGCATGAAAAAAATGCCGCGCCCGGAGGTTTTTAAGATGTTCTCTTCTTTGGTCGGATCTGGAACGTCTGCTGGGTTGAACCCTGACCCCTGGTCGCGCACGCTGATCTCAAGCGACTCGGGAGAACTCTTTACATTGATTTCGACGAACTTCTTTTCATCGAGTTTGTTTCCGTGAATTACTGCGTTTGTTACGGCTTCACGGACGGCCATGTCTATTCCAAAAGCAGCTTCCTCGCTAATGCCTGAGCGACCGACGATTCCAGCAACTGCGGCGCCGGCTTCATCAACAGCCTCAATGCGGCTGGGCAGTTTCAGTTCAGTCGGCTCTGCAGTCACAAATAAAAGGCATGGCCTCTCCAAGAGCCATTGTGTGCGGACCTTGGCTGCTTTTGGGGAACCTCCAAAAGCTACCCGGAAGCCCGAGGGTTTAACATGCTGACTACCTGCGTGTCAAGAACTTGCAAGTGGAGCTAGTCTCTTAGTTAGCGTTACAAGATTTCAAATTAAGACACTACCCAAGTGGAAGGATGCCTGACAGCCGCTCGGCCGTTAACTGTTTTCCCCATTCGCTCTTTAGCCTTCATTCACAAGTATTCTCAGGGTAAGATTGGTCCAATGAAAATAAGACCGGCTCGCAGGATAAAAGGACGAGCTTACATACCAGGCGATAAGTCACTCTCCCATCGAGCAGCAATAATTGCAGCGCTAGCAAGAGGCACTTCACATATCTCGGGTTTCTCCACGAGCAGTGACTGCGCTTCAACACTTTTGTGTCTCCGAGAACTCGGTGTTTCGATTGAGCAAAACGGCAGTAGTCTACGAGTGGAAGGTGTAGGTAAGACTGGCTTCCGCCCACCGAACGAGCGGCTCGATTGCGGTAACAGCGGCTCGACAATGCGCATGCTTGCGGGCGTGCTCGCCGGGCAAAACTTCAGCTCAACTTTGATCGGCGATGGCTCGTTGAGATCCCGACCAATGGAAAGGATTATTGAGCCGCTTGAAATGATGGGCGCACACATTGAATCGCAAGACGGCAAACCACCGCTAAGGATTGAAGGCACGAGACCTCTCAAAGCGATCAGCTACGAGTTGCCGGTCGCCAGTGCTCAAGTGAAATCGTGTGTGCTGCTTGCGGGCATTCAAGCAGACGGGCGCACCGACGTAATCGAGACGCTTGGCACCACGCGCGATCACACGGAGCGAATGCTGGCGTGGTTTGGCGTACCCGTCGAGCGAGTCGTCACCGCAGATGCATCGGCAGCAATTGGAATTCATGGGCCGATCAGCTTCGCTGCTCGCGGGGTCAACATTCCGGGCGACATTTCATCTGCGGCTTTTCTGATTGCTGCTGCAGCTTTGCTTCCCGGCTCGGAGCTGGAAATTGAGGGCGTCGGTCTAAATCCTACCCGAACGCAGTTTTTATCAACGCTCCGTTCTTTGGGCCTTGATGTGAGGATCACCGAGATTCATGAGAAATGTAACGAGCCGGTGGGAAATATTCGCGTGTCGGGCGGATCGTTTCCGGAACCGCAACGAGTAGACCGGGGTCCCCAGTCGGGCAGCCCGGCTGGGGTGGTGGTAGAGTCTAATTCAGTGCGTGGCGGTTTGATACCGCAGTTGATTGACGAATTGCCTTTGCTCGCCGTTGTCGGAACACAGATTTCAGGGGGAATTGAAATCCGGGATGCAGCAGAGCTGCGATTCAAAGAGACTGATAGAATCGCGGCAACTGTAAAGAACCTTCGAATGATGGGTGTTGGCGTTGAGGAGTTTGAAGACGGATTGGCGGTTGCTGGACCAGCGTCGCTCAGCGGAGCGGAGCTCGATTCTTTCGGAGACCATCGAATCGCAATGGCCTTTACTATTGCGGCCTTCCTTGCAGATGGTGCGTCGGAGATCGCTGGTGCGGAATGTGTGGAAATTTCATTTCCGGAGTTTTTCGAGTTACTCGAGTCGCTGGTGCAGCGATGAGCTTGAGGCGACCTAAGTGGTTAACAAATATGGGCAGTCAACAGCCGATCATCATCACCGGTTTCATGGGCTCGGGCAAGACTACGGTGGCGCGGGCGTTGGCAAAGACCTTGAACCGCTCTGTGTTTGATCTTGATCAGATCATCACAGCAAGAGAAGGTCCCAGTCCAAAGGAGATCATCGAACAAGATGGAGAAGCAGCGTTTCGAGAAATTGAAACTCGAATATTGCGTGAAGTGCTCGGAGACGCTTCCTCTGGTATCGTTGCCCTCGGCGGCGGCGCCTGGACCATACAGAGGAATCGCGCTCTTATCGCCGAACGCGGCGGCTTGACAGTCTGGCTCGACGTGCCGTTTGAAGTTTGTTGGCAAAGAATTCTCGCAGCCGGCAATGAACGCCCGCTCGCGCGTGCAGAATTCCAGGCGCGGAATCTGTATGCCGAGAGACGAGCGCATTACGGGTTTGCTCAATTGCATGTTGAGACTGGCGAGAATGAGTCACTCGATGAAATCTGTGCGGAGATAGTTCGGGCTTTAACACGCGCCGGATAAGATTTTCGTATGCAGCAAAACATGCCGGACGACAGAGGACTGTTTCAGGCCTTGATCGGCGATGGTCGTCCTTTCCTCATCTTCGCTGGCCTGAGCCTCATACTCTGAAGATCAGTGCGCGGCTGGTGCCGTTGATCGCGCATGATCGTGCGGGGTTTGGCGGCTCCATCTGCATGACGGGAATCACTGTGCTCTTTTGTGTCTGGTGCGCCGAGCCATCGAAGAGCCTCTGGCAGGCCGTGTGCTTTGCAGGCTTGGTCGGGTTTTCGGCGGCCATAGGGGTGCATCCCGTGGTCGGCTATAATAATCTATTACACCTTGCTCCTGCTATTCTTGGCGCAATCATGTTTATCGCAGGCCTGTTGTTGTGCTTTGAGCCGATGCGATCAGGCAGGATGCCAGAGCATCTTGCTTCACGAAACCGGCAGGTTTGATTGTATTGGCAATGCTACACAGTGATGCTAGAATCGGCGATCTTGTTTCATTCGTGGAACCTGGCCCCGACAAGCACAGATAACGAAAACGTTACCGAGCTTGATGACCTGTTAAGTCATCGTACATTTCTGAAGGAGACGCCCCGTTGACTACACCATTAATCGTACTGACGGCCTCATCTACCGAAGCGAGCGAATGGCACCACAGCATCTGGCAACAGATGATGTCGGCGACAGTTCCCTACAAATTCAGCAAGACCTTCTTCAACAAAGTTACATTTGAGAATGAGTCGTGGCCGGACGGCCGCGCCAAGTATGTGCCGAACGGACTGCGAATGGTCGAGACGCTGCTGCTCAGAGAATATTCAGAGGAAGATGTCGTCACCTGTTACCTCGACAACCTCGATAAGTTCATCGGTCCGGACACGAAGGTCCTTGCCATTCACGCGCACAACCCACTCGGCATCTCCTATGCCACCGACGTTTACGCCAAAATCTTCGGCGAGAACTTAATGCCGCTCAACGCGCATGAGTTCATCAAAATTGTCACGCATCCGATTATCGAGAAATACCGGCCGAAAATTGTTGTTGGCGGTCCAGGGGCCTGGCAGCTTGAAAAAGCAGGGCGGCTTGACGAGTTTAAGATCGACTATTTGATCGACGGTGAGATAGAGCGAGTGTTCAGCGATCTCTTCAAGCGCATCATGCAGGGCGATCCCGGTTTGCCAAGAGTGATCAAGATACCAAAGGAGATGCAGGCAACCGTCGAAGAGATTCCGGTCGTGCGTCATCGCTCAACATTTGGAGTGGTTGAGATCACGCGCGGCTGCGGCCGTGGCTGTCAGTTTTGCTCGCCGGCGACGAAGGTCGGCCGCTCGTTTCCGCTCGAGCACATCATCGAGAGCGTTAAGGTCAACGCTCGTGAGGGCGCAACTGAGATCATGATCTCGTCCGAAGACATGTTCCTTTATGAGCAGTTGCCAAACTTCGAGACAAACATGCCGGCTCTGGAAGAACTTTTTAAGAGCATCATCAGGGTGCCGGGTGTCGAGACGATCCAGACTTCACACATCACGATGGCGCCAGTCGTTAAAGACCCAAGCGTGATCGAACGGCTAAGTCCCCTGCTCGTGCCTTATTCCCACGTTCGTCAAAAGGACTCGACACACTCAGAAAAGCGGGCCGTCGATCCGATCATCGGTCTCGAGACAGGCAGCCCGCGTCTTTTCAACACCTACATGAAGGGCAAGGCCTATCCGTACAAAGCGCACCAATGGCGTGATGTGGTTTTGAAAGGCATGGAGATTCTCAACCGGCACAACTGGTTTCCATTCTGCACATTCATCATCGGTCTGCCGGGCGAGACAGATGAAGACACCAGGCAATCCCTGGATCTCCTCTACGATTTGCGAAACGCCAAGGGCACGTTTGTGCCGACGTTCTTCGTGCCACTCGAGGACACGAGAATGGAGAAGAAAGAGAGCGCGAAGCTTATCGAGATGACTGACCTGCAGTGGGAGTTTTTCTTTACCTGCTGGAAATACAACATGGAGTTCTGGAACGGCGGTACGCGGGTGAACGCCAAGTTTTCCCTCGGCGTGCCTATCTATTACGGCATGCTGGGCAAGAAGCTTTTCGGCAATGGAATCAAGTATCCGCTTTGGCGTTTCGCCGGCGTGCCGGATCGTCTGATACGGAAGCACATGTACCTGGACTTCACCGGTTACAAGCGAAACCGCAAAGGGATGAAGCCGTTTGAGAAAGAGATCGCGCCGGGTTTCATGAGCGTCCGCGAAAAAGGTCTAAACCTGATCGATGCCAGCCAGCTGCATCACATTCAGTCTCCCGTCGGGCTTGCCCCGCAGGTCTCTGTTTCCGGCGATTGAGTTGAAAAGTCTATTTAGCTGCAGGCCGCTTTCCCATGGGAGCGGCCTTTGCTGTTGTAGCTTCGATTCGTAACTTACACCCGAGAAGCTCCAAACGCATGCTCGCGTGCAAAGCATAATCTGTCCGGAATAGCTCTAATCCGATTGTCCACTCTTCTGAAGTTCATAAATTGCCTCAAGCTCTGGAATCGCCAGCAGATCCTTTGTGCGTCCGGCCGCACGTTTTGCAGCAAACAGTTTTGGAAGCGGTAACACTTGGAAGCGAAAGCCAAACAACTCCATCACATCAGAGTTTTCGCTGGCTTGCGCGTAAGTGCCGACGCCTGCGACTTCGCCGAGCAGATCAATATCACCAATATCAGTCTGAAAAGTAAAATTCAATCGACGGAGCAAGCTCTCTTCATCGAGTATGAAGGGAAGATCCGCCGGTGCCCCACGAAGTGGCATTCACTGCCCGCAAGGCGATTATGAGCTGTGTAAGATTTGCTGGGGCTCGGTTGTAACAAACATCAAGATCACGAGTCGGTAACGTGGATCCCAACTAAATTCGCTTATCCCTACGATGGATCGAACTTTGATCCGAAAATTCGAATGCTTCGATCCAAAAGCTCATAGAATAGACTACCATCGGTAACGCAAAGGTCAGGGCTGTCCAACTCAAGAACGCGGGGCAAATCGCTGCCTCACTACCAATGAGCAAGATAGTCATGAAGCATCTGATACATCGCCTTGAATGAATCCGCGCAGAACAAGGCCGGCTGGTAGTGTGTAGGGTCGTACTCCTGACGAGACGCAGCGTCTAAATCGAGAGGCAGAAGTTCCGCTTTGTGCATCGCCTCCAATTCTCCGGCCGATGACAACAGTCCCGTTCCATACGCTTTTACTGTCTCCTCTTCGCGCAGTACGCCAAATTCAATCGTGAACCAGTACACGCGAGACAACCGGTCCAAAGCTTCCGGTAGCGTGGTTCGTTTGACAGCTGCGCCGAACGAGCGGTTGAGTTCGGCAAGGGGTTCGCTCGCTAGCGTCACCGCGTGACCGATTATCTCGTGGGCCACATCTGGTTCTGGTGTGTAAAGCGGTGTCGAGTAATGCCGAATGTACTGCGTGCAGAGAAACACTCCCGTAGCAAGAGATTCGAGAAAGACGCGAGGCTCAATCAGACCGGCGACAGGCTCAAGACGAAACCCGCTGATTGCTTGCACCTTTTCACTTACTTCGCGTAGCTGCGGGATATGATCGGTGTCGAAGGCCAACCGCTCCACACTTGCTCGATACTCGGCACAGGCGTGGCGCTGATGTGCCGGTAAGAGTGCTTCCCAAATCGTGCGCCAAACTTGATGCTCTTGAGAAGTGTAAGGTGCATCGGGGATAGGCTGGCCAGGTTGATATCCAAGCGCTATCTGCGCTATCCGGTTGCGGCGCGCGCGATACTCCTGATCGCGAAAGCCCGGGTGATCAGGGTCTAGCTGAACAATT
>JBGPNE010000034.1:0-11155 GCA_041487335.1 Pyrinomonadaceae bacterium | reverse complement strand
CTTCCCACACCGATTACAAAACCGTGCGGAAGTTTCCTTCTGCGTAGCGCCGCATGAGGGACAGGTGCGACCGACCTGCAGGTTCGCACCTCATGATGAGCAGAACTCTGAGCCGGCGCTGTTGGCTGCTCCGCAAGTGCCACAGCGGCCGGGCAGAGGCGGAACGTAGCCGCCGGCTTTGCGGGCGATGTGGTCTTCGATTATCTTCCAGGCGTCTTCGGTTAGTTTGTATTGCCAGTAGGCGCCAAGTGCCGCTAGCGCCACGAGCGGTGCGAAGACTATGGCCCCCACGGCGGCGACTGCGGCTTTGTCGAACCACTTCTGCATCCCAATTTCAACTCGTGTGCCGCCGGCTTCCGGTGTGATCTTGATTGTTAGTGCCGAAGAGAGTCCGGTGAGATCGCGCAACGTGTTAGACTTGCGTGCCTGCATAACACTCGTGGAGGATACTTGCATTGTCTGCACTTCGTAGTCTTCGTCAAGAAGACTGCGAAGCTGAGCGACAAGTTTGGAAACATCTGCTTCAACGCCGGGATAATATCTGCTGTCCATCTTTGATGCGGGTTCCTTTCAATTGGCCTGATCCGTTCTATTCTACGAGAACCTAAGGAGCATTGTTCACCAATAAACTACTTCGATTCGAGGAGAGATGAACAAAGTAAAGACAGCCTCTCACGCTCTTACAATAGTTCTTGTCTTTGTATTTCTGATCTCACTAGCAACTACCCGCATGGGATTTTCGCAAGGCGCAACTGATGCTGGGGTGCTCGACGGCTTCACAGCGGAAGATGCAGCCGCCGAGAGGCACTGGGAGGAACTGTTTCGCACGGTGCCAGCGCCAGACTCAGCGCGTGAGCATTTGCGACGACTAACGGCTGAGCCCCACGTGGCCGGAACGAAAGAGGACTATGCAACGGCTGTCTATGTCCTCGATCAAATGCGAAGCTACGGGCTGCCAGCGGAGATTAAGGAGTATCAAGTGTGGTTGCCTTATCCGAAGATGCCCAGCGTCGTTGAATTAGTCGCGCCACGGCACGAAAGATTGAAGGTGAGGGAAGCTGTTGTGCCGGGTGATCCAACCTCTTCAAACCCAAAGATCACCCCACTCTTTAATGGGTATAGCGCGAGTGGCGATGCAACAGCCCCTCTCGTTTACGCGAACTATGGTCTGCCCGGCGACTATGACGAGCTGAAAAAGATCGACGTGGACGTGAAGGGCAAGATCGTAATTGTGCGGTATGGCAATTCCTTCCGCGGTGTGAAAGCGAAAGTCGCCGAGGACCATGGCGCCGTCGGCTGCATCATATACTCCGATCCTGCGGACGATGGCTACATGCAAGGTGATGTCTATCCCAAAGGTCCCTGGCGGCCCGTCGCTTCGGGGCAGCGGGGATCGGTTCAATACTTATTTGATTATCCGGGGGACCCTTTGACGCCAGGTAAACCTTCGATCCCGGGAGTACCGCGTTTGAAGGTGGAAGAGGCAACTGATCTGACGCACATTCCAGTCCAGCCGATCGCTTACGATGACGCCCGCATATTGATCGAGCCACTGAAAGGACCAGTGCGTCCGCGCGGTTTTCAAGGTGGCTTCGCTTTCCCATATCACGTCGGCGGAACTGGCGAGGTGAAGGTTCATCTAAGGACTGACATGGATTATCAGACACGCACGATCTGGGACGTTGTCGCGCGCATCGATGGCAATCAAGAGAAGAACCGCTGGGTGATTATGTGTAATCACCGTGACGCCTGGGTTTTTGGCGCAGTCGATCCGAACAGCGGCACGACAGCGATGCTGGAAGCCGCACGGTCGTTTGGACAATTGTTGAAGCAAGGCTGGAAGCCGCGGCGCACGATTGTCCTCTGCAGTTGGGACGGAGAAGAATATGGGCTGCTCGGCTCGACTGAATGGGCCGAAGAATACGCTGACGAGCTGAAAGCGAAGGCCGTCGCGTATCTTAACGTTGACGTCGCCGTCTCTGGTCCAAACTTTAATGCCTCGTCGGTGCCGTCGCTGTGGAGGTTGATCCGCGGGTCAACGCAAGACGTAAGAGATCCGAAGACCGGTAAAAGCATCTACCAGCAATGGCAGGACCGCGCGCGCGAGCAACGGCCCGAAGCTGAGCAAGATTCAAACGAGGAGGCGCGCATCGGGGCCCTAGGATCGGGTTCGGATTACACTCCGTTTCTTCAGCACCTTGGAATCCCTTCAACAGACATGGGATTTGGCGGCGACTATGGAGTGTATCATTCAGCCTATGATTCGTTTTTTTGGATGTCGCACTTTGGTGACCCCACGTTTGTCTATCACGTTGCCGCTGCGCAGTTGTGGGGCACGATTGCGATGCGCCTTGCGGATGCAGACGGGTTACCTTTTGATTACAACGACTACGCAAGTCAGATTCGCGACTTTTTCAACGAAACCGTGCGTATCGCAAAGCGGTACAAGCTCGACAGCGCGTTCGATGAGAAGACGATGAATGAGACGCTAAAGGACTTTGCAGAAGCAGCGTCGCGCGCGCAAAAGAGCAGGCAGGAGGCCGTGACGGAGATGGGAAAGACGCGGAGTGGGACCGCCAAACTCCAGCGTATCAACGATGTTTTAATTGCAACCGAGCGTGAATTCATCGACCCGCGTGGCCTGCGCGGACGCGCTTGGTACAAGCATGAAATCTACGCGCCTGGAATCTACACCGGCTACGCGGCGCAACCGCTAACGGACTTTCGCCAGGCACTTGACGATCGTAATAGTGCTAACACGAAGGAGGCCCTTAATAGAATCGTCGAGGCGCTTAGGCGCGCAACCCAGAGTTTGCGCAAAGCGAGTGATTGAGCGCGAAGACTTCATCGTGTGAGTCCCCGGTGAGAGACAGATCAGAAAGACTCAGTTCTTGTCCTTGGATTTTTCGCCCTTGCCTTTCTCTTTTTTCTCGGCTGGTGGGGGAAGTCTATTGGCGGCCTGGACAATTGACTCGGCGTTTTCCATGAGTTGCTCGAAACTACCGATTTGCGCGTCGCCTTTTGCCTGTGCCCGCAGCGGCTTTAACTGATCGACAATTCGAGTCGTTGCCGTCGCAAGTTTCCGAAGAGCCTTTTGAATCAGCGGATTCCTTTCGTCGCGAGTGCTAACGTCGTCAATGTTTGTGATGGCTTCGTCTAGAATATTCGCAATGTCGCTAATCAATTCAGCCTGCGTACCTGTGGGCAGCTCGCCCCACTTCTCGGAATCCTTCTTCAATTGTTTTGTGCTTCCCGCATCCACACCTCTCAACACAAGGAGCCGACGATCCGCGGCCTTGATGAACACCTCGATTCGCTGGTCGAGTATTTGAGCATCCTTGACGAGATCCACTTCCTGCGGAGTCAAATGATCGCGAGATTGTATTGGTCTCGGTAAGCATAAAACCGGAAAGGCTAATAGAAGGTTGGCCGCCAGAAGGGCGATTGCCGCTCGAGTCATCATTGTCGGTTGGTTTTCGGGACGATTGAACCATCCTTGGATTGCTTGCCAGATGGCCTTTCGTTGACCGGCTTTTGCTGGCCATCGCGAACTACTGTATGGCCATAAAAGGAGTTAAGTGCGTCGGTGCGGCTTTTGCGTGCAAAATCTTCGACCTCTTTTATCCAGACAGCATACTCTAACGGAGTAGTCCGCCGCATTGAGGTCAGTCGTGGTGCATGCGCACGCAACGCCAACTCCAAACGCTTATAAAGATCCCGGGTCTTGTTGCTTTCGTGGCTCATCGGGGTGAGATAACTCAAGTCGTCTTCGATGAGGGCCCAGTATTTACCGAGTTCGGCGGAGGCTGCCTCGTAGTCGTGCTGCGAAGTGTGCGTTTCTGCTTTGGTTAGGTGCTCTTCCGCTAGTAGGATCGCCGTACGCACGCGCGCTTTGGCATCCTTTGCTTCGTCAATTTGACTGCGCTCCTCGCGAGCGATGGCCTTCATCGGGGGAGGTGCCGCGAGTTGCTGCCGAGAGTCCTGGGCGCGCGTGATAGGAGTGTAGAAAATCAAACAAACAAGCACAATCCCCAGGCGCTCGAAGATGTGCTGCATTTCAGCGAGTTTCATTTTTCTCTTGAGGCTGCTCGCCCGATCTTTATTGCTTATGCTTCACACCCTGCTTGAGCTGAATCTGCCGGCGCAGAGATGGCAGGCGCAGCTTGACTTTATCAATCTCTAGTTGATTTGTCTTCACATCTGCATGCACCAAAAAAGTTTCGTAACTCGCGAGCGCCTGGTCGAATTCTCCAAGATAATCATAGGCGGTGGCAATGAAATAGTACGCGACAGCCAGATCGGGCTTCGTCTTTAGCAGCCATTCATACTCTGCCAAAGCTGGGGAATATTGCTTGAGTTCGTAGAGCGCCGTGGCCAGGTTGGCATGTGCGGCATAATTATTCGGCGCCACTGTAATCGCGCGTTGCAAGATCACTACCGCGTCGGGAAAACGACGGGCCTGGACCAGGGCGGACCCGTAACCAGCAGCGTAGTCGGGATTGCTTGGCTGAATCTCCGCAGCGCGACGGTAGAAATCGATTGAACGAGCGGGATCATCGGTTCTATAAGAAGCCCCGAGCCGTGCTAATAGCATGGCATTGCGGGGATT
Organism: Pyrinomonadaceae bacterium; assembly: GCA_041487335.1. Classification (GTDB taxonomy): domain Bacteria; phylum Acidobacteriota; class Blastocatellia; order Pyrinomonadales; family Pyrinomonadaceae; genus PSRF01. Next base: position 6,546 of record JBGPNE010000034.1, on the reverse strand, counting down.
CTTCCCCAGCAGTTTTTCCAACGCGTTGCGCGCCTTGGCTCGGTCTTCACTGTTTGCTTCCTCAATCTCTTCTGGAGTGCCGATGACTTTAATTGCGCCGTCTGTAGCAGGCTGCTCCGGCTTAACCAGGCCGGCTGCTTCCGCGATGCGTCGCGCTTCCTCGGGCTTACCGGCGCGTTCGTAGGCTGCGGCAAGCCGCGAAAGGATGTTTTGGTCCCCCTTCTTGATCCGTTCCGCTGCTTTGAGATCCTCGATTGCATGTTCGTAGTCAGCACCGTCAACTCGAAGTTCAGCACGTTCGATGAGAGCGGCCACGTTGCCAGGTTCAATCTGAAGTACGTAGTTCAGACTCGCGGTGGCTCCAACCCTGTCTGTCACCGCCCGCTCGGCCATCGCCCGAAGAATCCAGGCCGAGGCAGGAGCTTCTTTGTCGCCCGTTGCACGTCGCGCGAGCTCAAGCGCTTCTCTTGCGTCGCCGGCACGGAGGCGAAGATCAGCAAGTACGCGAAGTGCTACGTTGTTCTGTCCGTCCAGCTTCAGCGCCTGTCGCAGTAAGGGATCCGCTTCTCGATCGCGATTGAGGCGCACAAGCAAAGCCCCCAATGCGGAGTAGGGAGGCGCCCAGTCCCTTCGGAGCTCAATCGCACGCCGCAATCCGGATTCAGCTTCAGCCAGACGTCCGGAGGAGACGAGCACAATGCCCCGTTGAAATTCTGCCTCCGGAAACTCAGGGCGCACTTTGATTGCTTCTTCATAAAACTCCAGAGCTTTAACGAGATCACCATGAGCATGAGCATTTTGACCGTGCTCAAATAACTTCACAGGATCGGCTGCGCTGTCTCCAAAGGCGTCTTCCGTTTGCGCTGGCGTAATCCTCGTTGAGCACACCAACAGGAGCGCCGCAAAGACAATCAAGGCTGCGCGTGACCACAACAACGCGAGCATTGGAACCAAGCTTGTCATCAGAAAACAAAGCCGTAAACGAAAAAGGAAAGAAGCTCGGGGATGCAGGGATCTTAACATGCTCAAAGTCGCCCCGTCCAAGCTAAGGAGAGGCAATCTCAGACGTGCGAGCGAGATGCCGGTTGCGCTGGTCTCGATGCATACGATAACATGCGCTCCCGTAATCCCGTCTGTTCATTGTGGAGAGAAGAAGAGATGGCTGGTGGCTGACGTGTCCGCATTTCTCGATAGAGGCGAATCGTGAATAGTCCGTTAATCCAGGAGGCCAAGAACGCGAAGGTCCAAGTGTTCGAGAATCGAAACGATTCCGCTAACATCGCGAAGGAAGAACGACTCCGACAGCTCTTTTGCAAGCTGGGCTCTGTTGTTGTGGCCTTCTCTGGTGGTGTTGATAGCACCTATGTCGCTTACGTTGCTACCAGGGAACTTGGCGAACGCGCGCTGTGCGTTACCGGCGAATCAGCCAGCTTACCAGTCTACCAGCGTGCAGAAACTGCAGCTGTTGTCGAGAAGTTTGGATTTCGCAGGGAGATTATTCAGACTCAAGAACTAGACAGTCCTGGCTACAGTGCTAATGCGCCCAACCGATGCTACTTTTGCAAAGATGAGTTGTATAGAAAGCTCGAACCGTTGGCCCGGGTTCGTAATATCGAGTTTATAGTCGATGGCTCGACGACAGACGATCTGGGTGATTACCGACCGGGGCGTGCAGCGGCAAGCGAGCACGGTGTGCGAAGTCCTCTCATCGAAGTTGGGATGAACAAGAATGAGGTCCGGGAGTTAAGTCAAAAGGCCGGTCTGCCGACATGGGACAAGCCCGCAAGCCCTTGCCTCTCATCCCGAATAGCTTACGGTACAATGGTTACTATTGAGCGGCTTTCTACTGTGGACCGAGGTGAACAAATTCTGCGCGACATGGGCTTTCGTGAGTTTCGTGTGCGACACCATGACAGCCTGGTTCGTCTTGAGATTGCCAGTGCGGAGATGGACCGTGCCCTTCGACGTGACGTGGTTGAGGAGTTGGCGCGTCGCTTTCGCGACTTGGGATTCAAGTACATCACTCTTGATCTGCACGGTTACCGTAGTGGTGCTATGAACGAAGTCTTACACTAGCGGCCCTGGTCGAAGGATCCTCTGAGTTGCTTTTCGTAGTTATTCCCTTCAAAGTCCTTACGCGCGAGCAGCCGTTTTAATTTAGATGGCAGTTTCTTCTTTCCAAAGCAGAATGCACATTGAAAGCAAATTGGAGATCGCCATGACCAGCATGTACAGCACAGTTTACGTGGATGACATCCGCGAGATAAAAGAAGAGAACCCGTTCGAATCGATGATGTCGCGTTTCGATCGAGCGGCGCAGTTGCTCGATCTCGATCCGGATCTATACGCAGTAATGCGTGTTCCCAACAGAGAACTGAAGGTCTACATCCCGACTCGAATGGATTCGGGTCGGATCCAGGTCTTTGAAGGTTATCGAGTGCAACACAATTTCGCGCGGGGACCTGCCAAGGGAGGAATACGTTATGCACCGGATGTGAACCTCGACGAGATTCGGGCGTTAGCTGCTTGGATGACATGGAAATGTGCGGTAGTCAATGTTCCCTTCGGCGGTGCCAAAGGCGGCATCATTTGCGATCCGCAACAGATGTCGATCGGAGAGCTGGAGCGCATGACGAGACGCTACGCTGCGGAGTTGCTTGACTTCATCGGGCCCGAAAAAGACGTGCCAGCTCCGGACATGAACACAAACGAGCAGACCATGGCGTGGATCATGGACACATATTCTATGCACGCCAGGCACACGGTCACTGCGGTTGTTACCGGAAAACCCATTGATCTTGGTGGTTCCTCGGGACGACGCGAGGCTACCGGACGAGGCCTGCTATTTGTAATCAATGAAGCCATCAAGAGATTTAAGATGACCCCGGGTGCGACGCGCGTCGTCGTTCAGGGTTCGGGCAACGTTGGAGGCATTGGCGCAAGGTTGCTCCACGAGGCCGGCTATAGGGTTGTAGCGATTTCAGATATCCACGGAGGCATCTACAACCCGAATGGTATTGATATACCAGAGGCATTAAGACACCTTCAGGTCACACGCTCATTTGAAGGCTACGAGGGCGTTGAAAATGTAAGCAATAGCGAACTACTCGAGCTTGAGTGTGATGTGCTTGTTCCCGCGGCGACGGAGAATCAGATAACCTCGCAGAATGCCGATCGAATTAAGTGCAAAGTCCTCACAGAGGGAGCGAATGGACCGACGACGGCCGCCGCGGACCAGATTTTGCACGAGAAGGGCATCTTCGTTATTCCCGACATATTGGCTAACGCGGGAGGGGTCACGGTGTCATATTTCGAATGGGTTCAGGATCGAATGGGCTATTTCTGGCGCGAAGACGTGGTCAACGAGAGGCTTCAGGACACAATGGTAGCCAGTTTCAATGACCTATGCCGTTATGCCGACGCCCACGCGGTTGATACCAGGACCGCAGCCTACATGTTAGCGATAGACCGCGTGGCATACGATACCCGCATGCGTGGCATCTATGCGTGACGGAAAAAACATAAACTTATTTGGTGCTAGCTAGGGAAAAGGTCTTGATTTCCACCAAAAGGTAGAGTATGTTTTGGCGTGATTTAGTGTCCGGACCACCGTTAAGATCTTTTAGATTTGCGGCACTGGTGTGAGTGCTGAATCGCTGACACTAAGCTGCTCAGAGGCGAGCGTTTAGTTTGCTCAGGGTCATGGAATAGCAGAGATGTAAGTTGGGCTTGAGTCCTCTACCTCTCTTGCGTTTTCAGCTCCACCTGCAATACGTCGCGGTCTGGGGCGGTGGCGGTTATTCTTATTGACAACTTGTATAGTTGGAGCTTCCGTATCCAGCAGGGAAGTGCTTACACTGGTTAATGTTGACGCAGGACCCTGGTTAGGATGGCGGCACTCTTAGGCAACTTCTATACTCATTTCGCAGGAGGAATGCGATGAGACTCGCGACTAGAGCGCTTATTGTTGCGCTCGCTACGTTGGTGCTGTCTGCCGCAGTATCAGCACAGACTTTGAGGGCGGAGGGCGATCCGCGGAACCAATCTCCGTCCGTGGGCACCGGCGGTCCCGAAGGTGGACCGACCGGACTATTCACCATCTATGATGGATCGACTTTGCGCCGCGGCGAATTCACTTTCAGCGTTGCTTACAGCAACTATGATCGCGATCCCGGTAACGTTGATATCACGGACGCTCCCTTGAGTTTCAATGTTGGATTGAACGACCACATCGAGTTGTTCTTCAAGACTCTTGGCTATCGCGGGATCAAGGTCAACAATCCACAAAATCTGTCCAGCTTTTATCTGCCAAACGTGGGACTTTGTGGTCCAGCCGCGTTTTGTAGTGGGCCGGCAATCATATTGGCGCCTAGAGGACCGAATGTAGGGAGCCTGGTCGGGACAGCCCTCTTTCGTCCGTTCAATAACCAGCCGTTTGTGCAATATCCGTTTGTGGGCGGCTCCGCGGGAAATTTTGGCCAAAACCCAGGTATCCTTTTATTCGGATCGACGCTTGGGCCACCGATTGCAAGTCCCAATAGCGGCCGGTTTGGTCCCGCAGACACGTTTCCCGGAATCGGCTCGCCAGTCGGTAGTATCCTACCGGGAATAGTACTCGCGACAGGGTTGCGACCGGCCACTCCGTTGACAGTGGCAATAACAGTACCGGTGACCTTTACGGTTGCCCCAGCTTACCTGCCAGATGCACCCTTCGTCTCTCGCCTGTATGGCGAATCGAGCTTTTCCAACTTCGTTGTGGGTGCCAAGATCAGGCTAACCGGTCCAAATAATGCGCTCGGCGTTGGTTTCATTCCTTTCTATCGCTGGTATCCGGATAAAGGGAATGATTTCAGCGGTTTCAATCAGATGCAGCGCGGCGCTGGTCCGGGCGGTGACATCGGGGATTTTGGTGTTGTTGGTTTTGTTGATGGCCGTCTGGGCAAGCACGCAAATCTATCTGCCAACGTTGGATACATACTCAACAGCAACCCGAAGGGGTTGGGCGGCTTTGTTTTGCTTGATCGACCTGACGAGTTGCTTGCCGGCGTGGGGTTTGATTTCCCGGTCAACAAGCACTTTCAACCAATTGTTGAAGTGCGCTCGACTCAGTACGTGGCGGGGCGAACGCCGAACGCCTTCCAAAACAATCCAGTCGAAGTTTTGGGTGGTGTGAAGATTTACCCACGCAGGTGGTGGGGCCTCGGAGCAGCTTACCGCCGGCATCTGAACTCGCAGGATGCTGGCCACTTCAACAACGCGACCTCTAACACTACGATTAATCTGCTGGTTCCGGGAGTGGTGGCAACAACAACTGCTGCCGCGACTGCGAATGGAGCGCCACTTGGCTTTAGGTTCTCTGACGATCCGAATGGCTTTCTAGGACAGGTTTGGTTTGGTCATCGCAACGCGAGAGCATTACCACTGCCACCCAACGTACCTCCAGTCGTGAGCTCGGTTTCGGCTTCTACCACTAGCATAACGACTCCCTGTCCGGAAGGAACCACTTCCGACACATGTACCCCGAGTGCCAGCCGCAGCGTCGATTTGACCGCCAACGCCACTGACCAGGACAACGACACCTTGCTGTATACCTGGACGGTCACCGGGGGCAAGCTGTCCGGAGAAGGCAAAGCGGTTAATTGGGATCTCTCAGGTGTGCAACCCGGAACTTACACCGCGACCGTCGAAGTTAATGATGGCAATCCTGGCCACACTGCCAACAGCTCTGCGACCGTCACGGTTGCGGAATGCACTGGTTGTAAGGCTCCATGTCCGACGGTAAATGTGACGTGCCCGGATGCGGTTGATCTGGGCTCGCCGATTGCGTTCAACGCTACTGTCACCGGCGGTGCTACGAACGTGACTGCAACCTACAACTGGTCTGTCTCAGCAGGCACGATTACAAGTGGCCAATCAACGCCTTCAATCAGTGTTGATACCGCCGGACTCGGTGGCCAAACTGTAACCGCCACAGTGGAAATCGGTGGGTATGATCCTGCCTGCGGTAAAACCGCTTCCTGCTCAACACAGGTTCGCGTACCACCAAAACCACCTGCAGTGAAGTTTGACGAGTATGGGAACATCAAATTCAACGATGAAAAGGCCCGTCTCGACAACTACGCAATTCAGTTACAGAACCAGCCTGGTTCCGAGGGCTACATCATAGCCTACGGCGCGTGCGCCGGTCAGGCACAGGCTCGAGCCGACCGCGCCAAGAACTATCTGGTCAACACGCGAGGTATCGAGGCTGGACGTATCACGACAATCGATGGTGGGTGCCGTTCGGATCTCTCGGTTGAGCTTTGGATCGTGCCCACGGGCGCGGACAAGCCGGCTGCGAGTACAGACAACGTCATCTCGCCTTGTCCGCAATGCAAGAAGGGGAAGGCTTTGCGGCGTCGCGGTGCTATACGAGGCAGCGACGACGAGGAGTAAGCAAAGAAAGATGTCCGCGTCAATTTAGCTTGACGCGGAAGCGGGAAGCGGGCGGTATTCTTCTAAATGAGAAGATCGCCCGCTTCTTTCTTTGGGGGTTGAACCCCTGTG
>JBGPNE010000033.1:0-11223 GCA_041487335.1 Pyrinomonadaceae bacterium | reverse complement strand
TTGAAGGCCATGAGATTCACCCAGGTTAACTTCAGCGCTACTTCCGAGCGACAGAAGAACCACAAGTTGCCGGAGTCGATAGAGTGCTCGGGATCGCATGTGGTACCGCGAATCAGAATTCCGCATAGAAGACGTCCACTCCGCTGAGAGATTTATCGAAAAGGTGGGTTTTTGTTCTGCTTTGACCGGCTCCCGCAGGCCTGGTCCATCGCTGTACATCGCTGTATGCGGTCGGCGCGACGCCCACATGCCCCGCAACGTTCAGAAAGATCCAGAAAGCAGTCTTGCCTGGACCATAAAAGGCGAGGTCATTCGACGCGGTAGGGTTTATTACGGCAAGCTGGTAAAAGGCCGCTCAACGTTCATGGGATCAATGATGTCGCTTGCTGGTCCTTATCGTCGTTTTCAACTCAATGTGCGTTAGTTATCATCATTTCGGGGATAGACAAATGAGGAACTTGATCGTTATTGAGCAATGACTACGCTCATGCTGCCAGTTTCCGGGCAGTGCCGGCACGCAGAGAGGACTCACGGGCCATGACTTCCAGTTGAGGGCTATTGTCGCCAAACTGCAAATAGTCAGAAAACTCAAATACGTCGGCCAACACAGCGCGCATTTTTACCTGTCCCAGCAGCGTTTCAAGATAGCAGCGGAACTGGTGACTCACTGGCTCCAGTTTCTGCAGATCGTTCAGGGAGGAGACTGCCTTTTCGCAGAAACTCTCAAATTCCGGCCAGTCTGCATACATTAAAAACTGCATGCTCTGGGTGCGAAACTTAGTGATGCCCCTTACCATTGATTCGCGTGCCCGTTCGTCCATGTCTTCTTCGAAGCACACCAATAGTTGAATTAGATCAGAAAGGCCATTGCAGAGCTCGATCGACTCCCAATATCTCACATCAGAGTTATTGAATAATTTGGCGCCTACGAGCGTGGAGTCAAAGACCATGGCAAGAGTAATCGCTGACTGTTGCAGGCAGTTAATCAAAACACCATGGCTGCGATTTAGTTTGCCAATCACGACGATGTCTGGTTCGTCAATCGGCCTATCAAGCTCCGATTCGAACACTCTTTGCAGGTCGTGACTCATGGCGAAGGCAATACCATCTAAAGTTTCGTGAAGTGTTTCGGTGATCGCGTCGACGCTCAGCGCGTTTGTGCGGATGAATTCCATAAGCGCGCGCGCCTCGTCATGGATAAGCTGAAACAGCACAAGTGTCTCCCTGGCGTGGTCGACCGTGTGCAAGTCACTTTCGATCAAATCTAGGCTTTCCAATAGGCAAAGCAGATCTTCAAAAACGGTGTAAACAAGGTCGCGAACTGTCCGATCCTCGATATGCGCAACAAGCAGGTCGATTTGCAGTCTAACCGGGGACCGTCTTGATTCAGGGGTCGGTAGACCTGAGTTGTTCTCCGCCAGACTGATTGCCGCAAAACCCTCGACCGGCAGGACCTGAGTTGTTAGTTGGTTGTTCACGTTCATCTGGCTGTGAAGAATCGATGCTGCAACTGAGCGGTAGACTGCAAGAATTCACTTACGTACGTCGAGTGTATCGGTCGAGTTGAAGAGCTTGACCTCTAGCGCATGAAGGCTGTTAAGTCTCCATTGGCAAGCACGGATTGCGGCGCAACGTAGTCGCTGAGCAACACACCAGCGCCCAACAAAGTACCGTCACTAAGAAGCACCCCATCGCCGAGCAACACCCCGTCACTCAGGAGGACACCATCACCGAGCAGCACACCTGTCGCGCAAAACACGGTACCGTCGCCCAACAGAACACCGTTGCTTGTCATGATGTTGGTGCCAAGAAGCACGCCGCTGGACATCATTGTTTGGTCGCTAATCAGTACGCCGTTGCTTAGCAGGGTGCCGTCAGAAAGAAGCACACCCAGGCCATAGATCTTTTGGTACTTAGTGATTAGAGCCGTCCCCTTGGCATAGGTTTGATCCATGACGATTCCCTGTGCCCAGGAAAATGTGGTTCCGTCAACGGTAGACTGGGCCGTGGGAGCCGTCGTCGTCAAAAGGCTCGCGCCGATAGCGGTAGTTGACGTCAGATCGGTACGCACGAGTTTGGCCAGCCTGACGGCGCCTTCGATGTTCACCTGGCCTGCGCCTTGCTCGAACATGTTAAAGTTTGGGAGTTGCTGAGCCGTGTACATCAGGATCATCTTGACCATGTTCGGCGTCAGTTTCGGATTGGCCTGCAGTAGCAGAGCTGCTGCGCCAGCCACGATCGGCGCGGAGATCGAGGTCCCGCTCAGGTACATCATTTTCTGGCTGGTCTTTCCAGCGCCCAGGCCGGAATCCAAACTGGGAAACGTCGTGACTATTAGGTTATTTTGCGCTTCGGCGAAAATCAGTTTGTTGCCGGGAGCGACCAGGTCGGGCTTGATTACGTTGTCATAGTGGCGGATTCCACTCGTGTCGGTCCAGTAACTTCGCGTCGGACCACGAGAGCTGTACGTAGCTACTCCATCATCCGAGCGAGCGTCGGTGCCAAATGTATTCGTCGCTCCGACCGTGATGGCCGAAGGCTCATTCCCGGGGGAGTGGATAGCACCATAGATCTTTCGGCCGAAAGCGTCCTTGCCGGTGTTTCCCGCTGCAGCTACTACAACCACGCCTGCGTCGACTAAATCGCGCACTGCCTGGCAGAGCGGATCGTTCTGGTACGATGAGACTGCGGCAGTGCCGATGCTCATATTGACCACGCGAATGTTGTAGGTTGAACGATTGCTCATCACCCAGTCGAGAGCTGCAAGGACTCCCGACGTCTTTCCGATGCCCAGCGAGTTGAGCACTCGAAGATTAATAAGATTGGAATTTGGTGCGATTCCGGTGTAGCTGCCGCTGTACAGTGTTCCGTTTCCGGCTGCCGCCGTCGCCACGTGCGTGCCATGGCCGTAGGGGTCATCGACTCGCTCCTGTCCGGTAAAGTCCTTGTTATAGACTATGCGAGTACCAAACATCTTGTGGGCGGAATACATACCCGAGTCAAGAATAGCGATGCCAATGCCTGAGCCATCAAGGGTATAGCCTGTCTGGGCCCGAACATCATCGGCTCCGGTTGTAGAGGTGATGTGTCCGAACGACTTTACCTCATCGTCTAGCGAAAGGACTTGGACTTCGTCGTAAGCCGCGAGTTCGTCGACGACGCTTGAAGGCAGTTCGATTGCGTGAGAGTTGAAGTTGCTGAACGACTTGTTGACGTGCACCCCGTTTCTTTTAAGCAGCGTCTTCAGGGGTCCGCTCGCTGGACCGTTGAGCTGCAAAATCACGCTCATACTCTCATCGGGCGAATGGGAATCCCATACCCGACGCCGAAGTTCAGAGGCGACTTTGTCACCTCGCCGCCCCGCTTGTTTCGACGCGGCTGAAGCCCTGTCGTTGAGCATGATCCCGCTAGTGAGCGAGATTAAGAGCGAAAGGCAAGTTAGAAATGTTAATGCAACGGTACGCTTTGTTCTTTTCATCGTTATCTTTCCTAGGCTGCATTGCCAGCATTCAAAAACTGGGTGCCCGGTCGCACGAGATTTCCGGACGCAACACATTGGGCAATGGACGTGCCATCCCGCTAGATTCCATGAACCCCTTTTTTTCGTTGAAGTTAGATGATGCTGACCGCGACTGTCAGATCGGTCAGCCCCGGTGAGCCGGTCAACTTGATGGTCCACCTCTTCAATCTGATAGGATTTCTGCCATGGTTTATGTTCCGCTTTCTGAAGAGATAGAGGGGTATCGCGACCACATGTGGCGGCGAGAACCTGAGAATCGAATTGAGGACGCGGTAGCGGCTGAGAACTTCATCGAGTCTGTGGGCTTTTGCACGGCGCTTACTGATTCGCGGCGTGCCGGTCCGTCCCTGTATATTGCAGTTTGCGGTCGGCGCGACGCACACATGCCCCGCAACGTCCAGAAAGATCCAGAAAGTAGTCTCGCCTGGACCATAAAGGATGAGGTCATTCGACGCGGTAGGGTTTATTACGGCAAGCTGGTGAGAGGCCATTCGACGTTCATCGCGCGTCGTCTGGTCCCTTACTTCCATGCACTTTGGGGGGTTCCTCGTAAACGCGAGTCGGTTGTCTTGTCAGAGGGTGCACGAGATGTGTTGGCAGTCTTACGTCGTGAATGGGAGCTGGCCACAGGCGATTTGCGTAAGGCAAGCCATATCACCGAACGCCCGCGATTCAACAAGGCAATCGATGAGCTTCAGAGAACACTTAAGGTTGTACCTACAGAGGTAATATACGAGCCGTTCACATACGTCTGGTCACTCGCCGAAAGCAGATTTCAGGATGAACTGAAAATAACAGTTAGCCGGGAACGAGCGCTGGGAGAGATTGCTCGCGCGTACCTGTCTGGGGCTGGGATGACACTCCGGGGAGAACTTGCGCGGGTGACAGGCTTATCCGGACCCGATGCTGGTCTCGGTAACTGGGCTCTCGTGGATGAAGGCTTTGCCGTGCGGTCAGCGCCCGGCGTGTACCGGTTGAGGCAGTTGACATGACCCTGGTTTATGATCTTGAGGAGTTTTTGTTTCCGGCTGTATCAGACGTCACCCCAGATGTCTTAACTTGAAAGTCGGCTTCCCGTACGGCTTCTTGCTCTAACTTCGCCATTTCGATAGCAAGCGGAAAGTGCTCTTGAGCGGCACTCAAGCGTCGCAGCATCAAATCGGTTTCAGTTTTGTTAAGGGCCCGGCTTGCAGAGGCTTCGATCATCTGCAGTCGCGCTTTGGCTTCGGCCAGGCGTGTGGTTGCCTCACGCCTGAGCTCCTCGACCTTGTGATGGTCAGAATCCAAATCGCTTAACAGGGAAGTTGTATCGGCGCCCACTATGGTACGGGCTCGATTGATCCGTCTCTCGATCTTCAGCCGCTCTCCTCCAGCCTTCGCAATGATCCTGGTTGCGGTCAGGCGCGAAGCCAGCGTTTCGCAGTAAGCATCAGCGAGCAAAGGGTTTTGTCTCTCGATTTCCCTTAATGTTTCACGTTCGGCTGAAGTTAATTCCGGTGTAAACCAGCTTACCTCGTCAGCAGTAATCCCGTCTGCAGCGAGCTTGTCACGTAGTCGGCTGAACCAGCGCCCTCGGTAAATCAAAAGAAAGATTACCGAGAGCAGACCAACAAACAAGCCCACACCAAGTGACAGAAGAGAGAGCAGGAAGTAGATTGCTGCAGACTCGGTAGCCGTTGCCGCAAGAAACAGTACAAAGAAGATTGTGGGAACTGGGACAGCCGCTAGAAAGAAGGAGAGCCATGGAATCCACTTCAACAGGTGTGCGATCGTCTCGTCTCTCGCGTTAAGCTTCCCGGATATTACTCGGTTCATGATCTGATTTGGTTTCTGGACTAGTATCGACCAGGATCACTCCGTAACTATGAAGGCTAAGTGCGTTGGGAGATGTTAGCCTGTAAAGCGCTGCTTCGCTAGGTGCGACCGGGACTCGCCGGCAAGCGGGATCCTAGCCCCAATGCCTGTATAATGCGGCCAGACCGTTTAACGAGAATAGGGAGAGGCAATGAGGATAGTTCAGAAATCAGAAATTCTTATTATCCTATGCGGATTAATACTAGGGATTAGCCTTAGTGGAGTCAAAGAAGCAGTGTTCGCTCAGTCACCAACCATCTCTTCCGCTAATAGCTCTCGGGGTCAGGCCAAGCCAGTAACAATTCCTCTCGCGGTCCGTGTCAAAGGAATAAAGCCGGAACCAGAGTTACAAATGATTGATTTAACCGTTAGTGAGGATGGCGAGCCTGAGACGATCCTCTCGATTCGTGCAATGGGAACCAGTTCTCCCCTAAGTTTGGCCGTGCTGATCCAGGATGATGTTGTTCAGTCAATTGCTAACGAAATCAAATCCCTGGCGGATTTCATCCAACGTCTGCCACGAGGTTCGCGCGTTTTGGTCGGATATTTGAGGACTGGTAGTCTGCAAGTGCGACAGAAATTTACGAATGATCTGGAAAAGGCGGGAAAATCTCTGAGGCCACCAATGGGGCTCGCGAGCGCAGCTCCTTACAATCCTTACGTCGAGGTGATTGAGGCGCTTAAGCGATTTGAGTCGCAGCCCTCCGGGCGTCGAGCGGTATTGCTTATTTCAGACGGTCTGGACATTTCGCGCGGCCTTGACTCAAGTTCGGCAACACAGAGTCTGGATCTTCAACGAGCAATCAACGAGGCTCAGCGGCGAAGTGTTGCCGTCTATTCCTTCTATGCTCCCACAGAAGCCGGTGGGAACAATCAGCTTTTGATTGGAAATGCGCAGAGTTCGTTAGAAAGATTATCCGACGAAACTGGAGGCCGAGCATACTTTCAAGGCACAGGCGCACCAGTGAGCTTTGACCCCTTCATTAGAGAACTGAATTCCGTGCTGGAAAGACAAATAGCTGTTACGTATCTCTCAACTCATCCGAGCAAAGGATTTCACCGCTTACTGGTGCGCTCCTCCACACCAGGCGTGGAGGTGGCTTACCCGGCAGGTTACACACGCTAGATCGCGAAACGATTTCGGTATTGTTACCTCAGGCGCTATTGGACTGTAGCAGGAAGTAAGGAGCCGCGTCGGTCGCTGGCAGTGGCCCAGCCATCGGCAAGTCTTCCAATCATTCCATGAAAATGGACTTCACTACCCGAAAGTACAACTAGAACATCTCCCGCATGGTATCGCGGATTATCGAGACGGAAACGGACCGTAGTAGCCTGGCCATTTTCTTGCTCCATGGTCTCAAAGGAGAAATCGCCGGCATCAACCACGTATGTCTGCGAATTGTTTGCGACTCTTTGCTCGTCCGGCATCTTATTTTCCTTAAGTATCTGCGGTTGCCTTTATTGATCCACTGAACCCACCTCAACGGCGCTCGGCCCGCAGGTCGGCGTTTTCATTCAAAGACAAGAACTTAAAAGTAAGCGCAATCGGTCGAGCTTTGAAGGTAGTTCGGTAATGGCAGAGTAGCTGGCAACAGGCAGCGACGTTTTCCGTTCTTGCAATCTGGCAAACGGTCGCCGCCCGCTCCTTGCTAGTTGATGCTCACTGTTTACTGCTTGTTGCTATTCGTCGCCGTGTTAGTGTTGGTCGGCTTTTTCGCCGCCGACTTATGCACTGGCCTGCTTTTTAGTTCGACGAGTATTACTTCAAAAGGTTGATCACCTGTGTTCTCTGGAAGATGTGTTGTGGCAGGCCCCCAAATAACCTGTCCCGCCTTGCCACCGGCATCCTGGGTTTTTCCGTTAGGAAATGTGAACTGTGCCTGAGAATCTGTCTGAAAGATCGCCACTGAGTTGGGGTGACGATGCATGACCGATTTCTCATGCGGACCGTACTTGATGTGTAGCACGCGCACCTGGGCGTTCTCAAACTCAACCGTGTAGTGCTTGGGATCAACCTTGACAGGATCCTGCGCCAGGGCAGATGGAACCGCCAGCGTCAGGACAAAGAGAATCAGAAAGAATCCGCGACGCATATAAGATCTCCTCCTCCGTTTTGGTTTACTAAATGCGAGTTGAGCGTACTTCTAGTCCAACTGAAGCGTTTAGTCAATCGTTTCACAGCAAAATGGCGCAATTCTCAGCGAGTTATGAAAGCGAACGATTTGTATCACTGGGTTCTCTTGGTCAGCACCTCTTTGGTAATGCTCCGGACCCCAACGATATCCCCGAAGAAGGCGACCACCTGGCCGGACTTATATGGCCAAGGCTCTCCAAGATGAACGATAGGCACACAAAAATAAGAAAGGGCAGCACGATAGCTGCCCGTAAGTTATTGATTTTGATGGGGCGGCTAGTGGGACTCGAACCCACGACCTCTTGATTCACAGTCAAGCGTTCTAACCGACTGAACTATAGCCGCCAGAATTGACTCCAAAGAAGTCTTTGCGAAGGCAATGCCCCTGGCAGGACTCGAACCTGCGGCCCTCTGCTTAGCTTCCAGCATCAGGTTTTCCCTGACCGCCCGTCGATGACGGGTTTGCTGGCTGGACTATATCTTGGACATCACAGTCCCGACCCGTATAGTCTCTGAGGAACCCACCCGTCCGTTCCATCTATCCAAATGGGAGGTTTCCTGCGGATTACCCAATCCTCAGGATTGTTACTCACACGGCAATTGAGTACCTAAGGCTCTCAGGGCGTTCCCGCATATGGGATCGTGCACTTAATGAGTTCCTGGCGAAAAACTATTCCCCATTAAGGCTCCAACAAGGCAGATGCTCTATCCGCTGAGCTACAGGGGCGCATTTACCTTTCGCAACGCGATGTTAGCACGCTGACGGCTGCCTTGGTCAACCGGGTATATAAGGCATCATCTTTGAGAGTATCCGAGAAGTCACGGACTCAAAATAAAGAGACCGCCGTTTAGAGCGATCTCTTCAGTGATGAGTTGTTGTGAATCTGTCTAGGCTGCCCGAGGATGTTCGGTTGTCTCAGCGAAAACTCGACGGCCATTCAACGCGTCGTCAATGATTTCCCGGACAGCCGACGTGTCAGGATTGACGTCCATCCGATCGCAAGCACGCAGATGCCGAAGAATGCCTTCAGTGGCAATCTCCTGCGCAAAACCTGTTAATTTCGAGTACCGGCGGGCTTGAATATGATCGATTTTCTGAATTCGCTCGTCTAGCGGTAAGTGTCTATCGAAGGTCACGATTGCGTTTAATCCTCCAGAACCCGATTTATCCGGGTGTTTTTTGATTTCTGATTTTAGATGCTCTGATGAACTCCCGGGATGCAGATTCGTTGCATTCCGCAGCGATTTCAATCCCAAACCGCAGTTCACGAGACTTACTGTCTGGGATAATCCGATTATCGGGAGTTCAGCAAAACTGAAGATTATAAGCAAGCGCGACCAAAAAAGCTACCGGAATTTTTTGCCGACACTGTAGTTGAACAGGAATAGTTGGCAGTAATGTGGTAGCAAAAAGGACTGGTAAGTACTTAAGATTACTAAGCTTTAGGGGAATTGTTGATTGCTGCGAGACGGGGTACGGAACTCCTGTCAAAGCTCAAAGACTCGTGGGTCGGACGGGGAGATAAGAGTAAATCGCCTTCAAATCTGGAAGCGATAAGCGCCGCCCGGTGACCATCCAACTGACGGACGGCGCCTATAAAACCCTTAATCTGAAATTCGAGAATCGGCTACTTCTTTGGTAAGACTGTATCTTTCATGCTCTTGCCGACGCGGAACTTCAGAGTTGTCTTAGCGGGTATTTGAATTGTTTCCCCAGTCGCAGGATTTCGACCCTCGCGTGCCTTTCTTTCAGATTTGACAAGTTTGCCGAAACCGGGAAGCACGAATTCTCCGTTGGACTTAACTTCGCTTGAGGCGAGGTTGGAGAGTTCTTCAAAGAACTCCTTCACGTCCGCGCGTTTCATTCCCGTCTTTTCTGAAAAGTGATTTACTACCTCCGACTGAGTCATGCGCTTCTTGCCTGTCGCCGCTTTGGTCGCCATAGTCTGGTGTGACACCTCCAACAAAACCTTAGAATTGAAAAGCTATGCGAACATTCATATATCATAGTCACGGGGCAAAGTCTTCAAGAAATCGCGATTTCTGGCGCGATTTAACAAAAAAGTTCTCTTGTTAGCTGAATCGAAGTTGACTCGGGTTCCCATGTACGAGGAACCTGCAGTTCCGAGTTTGGGATCTGAATGCAGAGGGCGAGGGCAAGCAAGGATTGCCTCAGGGTGGTCAGGGTGAGAGGATCGAACCTCCGACCTCTCGGTCATAAACCATGCAGTCGGCAAAGGCGCAAGTCTTTGCCTTTTTAGAGGTTGCAGCGAGATAAGAGACTGCTAATATGGAAGTATCTCGGCGTAAAGCACACAAGAGACAAAGGAAAGATCATTATGCATAGGCAAAAGACTATTGCAGTCGGCATTCTAGTTCTAGTATCTGTGCTGGTGCTGACTGCGGTCGCGTTTCCCGGTTACGTGAAGCGCTGGGGACCACTCGGCGGGCTCGATTCCGAGATCAGACATTTGGCTGCCGGTAGCACTCCGATTAACTCCTCTGACGGTTTGCTTTCAGGAAGCGAATCGCCGGCTCCAGAGTTCGCCCAAGGCACCTGGATCAATTCCAATGCACTAACGCTCAAAGGTCTGCGGGGTCGAGTTGTGCTGGTCGAGTTCTGGACCTTTGGCTGCTACAACTGTCGCAACACCTTGCCGTCAGTCAAGAACTGGGACGCGCGCTATCGTGAAAAAGGTCTGACGATTGTCGGCGTGCATTCGCCCGAATTTGCTACTGAAAGGAACATCGAAAACGTGCGGCGGGAGGTTGTCTCGCTCGGCATTCGTTATCCTGTAGTCACGGATAACGAGTATGAGACGTGGCGCGCTTACAACGTCTCAGCCTGGCCCACGATCTTCCTGCTGGACAAATCAGGCCGCATTTGTTGGATGCATGTTGGCGAAGGAGCCTACGATGAAACCGAACGCATGATCCAAAAATTGCTGGCGGAAGAAACAAAGCCTTCAGACACTAAACCTAATTCAGCAAAAATGGAAAAGACAGCAATGACTGCCAAAGTTGTAAAGACCGACGAGGAATGGCGGAAGGAACTTTCTCCTGAGCAGTATTCAGTCCTGCGACAGCAGGGAACGGAAAGGGCTTTCACGGGCCAGTACTGGGACAACCACGAACAGGGCACCTACTATTGTGCCGCTTGCGGCCTGGCGGTTTTCAGTTCCGAAACAAAGTTCGACTCTGGCACCGGTTGGCCGAGCTTCTACGCTCCTATTTCAGAAGCAAACATAACTGGAGAAACCGACACTAGTCTGGGCATGTTGCGCACTGAAGTGAAATGCCGCAGGTGCGGCTCCCATCTCGGCCACGTATTTAACGATGGTCCAGCGCCCACTGGCCTGCGCTATTGCCTGAACTCGGTTGCTCTGAGGTTTGAGAAGAAGGAGTAGTCTCTAGATTCAGCGAACGGCAGCAATGTGGTGAGCGTCTGGTTCATGCACGGTCCCCAGGCGGGCGTATAACTCGAAGAATCGTTCATTTGGTGTTCGGCCATTAGCGTTCAGAGATAGTTCGCCTCGAAGGCCATTGACAAAGTACATGTCAAATTCACCTTTGTTCTTGGCGGCTATCTTCCCGCGAAATTCGCATTCGAAAAAATGCTTCACGCGATCGTATGTTGCGCCAGAGATGTTTACGCGACCAGCGACGCCTGAGGATTCCAGCCGACTGGCAGTGTTTACCGTATCGCCCCAAACGT
>JBGPNE010000032.1:0-11237 GCA_041487335.1 Pyrinomonadaceae bacterium | reverse complement strand
GTTGTCAACGCCGTCTGGCGTTCAAGCACCAGGAATACGGTCGATTGGCCCGCATCGAGCTTCCTCTTTTCGCTTTCATACTGCTGTTCACTGGCGGCACGATTTGCGGCTGCGGCCCGCAATCGCGCTTCCGTGCTGCGCACCACCTGCAACGCATTGCGCACATCGACCTGAATAGCTTGTTCCAACTGTTCGCGCTGTGTAGCAATACGCCGCCCCTCTACCAGCGACCGGCCAACTGTCCTTCTGCGCTGCGGTTGCGCAACGGCAAGTTGACCTGCACACCGACGCGAAAGTTCTTAAAGCGGTTGCCGAGCAGGTTGTCGAGCGACTGTCCATACCCGCCCAACAAGTCCGGTGGAAAGGTCTGCGGCGGCGGCACCGCTATCAAAGGCAAACCGGCCAACTGCGAAAGTAGGTTTACCCGGTCGCGCAACTGGTTAGTAGAGGAAAAAGGATTTATCGCGTTGCTGTTAATCGGCCCTGCCAGTCCCACTACGCCATAACTTCCCGTGAGATTGATCTCCGGTTTCGTCAGGTCGCGGTAGTAATGCTGGTCAATCTGGTTTATCTCATTAGCAAGATTTGATTGCTGGAGCTCAGGCCGGTTCTCCAGCGCTAGCTTGATCGCCTCCGGCAACGCAATCTCCGGCGCTATAAGATCCACCGCATCGCCGGGAACGATCGAAGCCGTCCAGATTGGCGCCTGGCGATTCTGAGCAATCAAACTCTTCAGATTGTTTTCGGCACGTGAAACGTCCTCGAGGGCGCTGTAAAGAGTCTGCTCATAACTGGCTACCTGCGCCTCAGCAGACACCACATCGATCGGGGCGAGCTGGCCTTCAGTGACCATTCGCTTGTTGTGCTCGAGCTGTGTGCGCGCGTCACGCACAGCGTCGCGTTGGATTTGCAGATTGCGTAGCGCGAAGACGAGATCCCAATACGAGCGCTGCACGTTTGTAATCGTCTCAATCGCCCGTTGGCGAAACTGCGCATCCGTCAGTGAGAGGTTCTTCCTGGCAATCTCGATCTGCCGGCGACTGTTGTCAGTCCTGAGCCCCCGCAAGAGCGGCTGCGTGAAGTTAAAAGTCAGCGCAGTCGGGTACTGCGGATTGAGCGCCGCAAATTGATTGTTGCTCGCTGAGCGGATCGAGGAGAAATCCAGGCGATAATTGCCGCCACCCTTTGGTGAAAGTCCTTCGAGACGCAACGTGCCCGTGGCATCTGCCTGTCTAACGGCGCCATTCGCACCACCACTCAGAAAACTTGAGGCAGGCGTATCCACTCGCTCGTAGTAAGACTGGGAAACCAAACGCGGATCGTAAGCCCCGTGTGCGCTCTGCAGGTCGAATTCGGCAATCTTGACATTCTCGCGCGCGACTTCGATGTCTTTGTTGTTGTCGAGCGCCAGCTTCAGCGCTTCGCGCAAGGAGAGTGGCTGCTGCTGGTCCATGTCAACACCGACGCGGCCCAGCTCAGGCAGGGGCTTCGGCTTGGCCTGGTAGTCAGTCGCGATCGCCGGCACCTGCAGATTTTGCTCCTGCTGCGGAGTTGGTGATGGCGACGTTGGTTCTTGAGCCAGTGCAAAGCACGAGCCGCCAATCAAAACTAGAATTAGAATCCCCAAACGTGGCGACCTGGTAAGCAAAACCGAAAGACGGCCGCGCCTTTCTTTGCGGTAGCTCTGTGCTCTCCGTCTCTCTGTGGTGAGCGCCCCTCTCGCTATATTCATCTCTTCCCTTCCAAAACTATTGCTTCAAAATCAAACTAAACAACGATGCGGTTGCCCTGGCGGTCTTGCGCCGCGCCCACGCGAATGCGTCTGTTGCTCGTCCTCCGACGTATCCCCAAACGCGGCTTCTGCCCAGGTCGTCAAAGAGCGAGTAGAAGACGGGAACGGCAAGCAGTGTTAACAGCAAACATAGTGATTGTCCGCCCACTACCAGCACACCGATGGATCTGTTGGTGCCAGAGCCTGGGCTGCTCGAGATCGTCAACGGCAACATGCCGGCAACCAGTGCGATCGTGGTCATCAAGATAGGACGCAGGCGGTCACGATTTGCGCGAATGATTGCCTCGAGCCGCTCCATACCCCGCGCCCGCAACTGATTTGTATGATCGATCTGGAGAATTGCGTTCTTCTTCACGACTCCGAAGAGCAAAAGTAAACCGAGGCCGGAAAAAATGTTCACTGTCTGTCCGGTGATCAGCAGCGACACAATGCCAAACGGGATCGCCAGCGGCAGCGTCAACAAGATCGTGACCGGGTGGATGAACGACTCGAACTGCGCCGCCAGCACCATGTACATGAAAACAAACGAGAGCACGATAGCCAGCATAAAGTAGTAAGCCGCCCGCCCTAGCTCTTTGGAACGTCCTGCGAGTCCAGTCGTGTAACCCGGATCTGGTTTCACGTCTTTAACAAACGCGTTCATCTTGGCGATTACGGCAGACTGCGAGCCGCCCGGCTTGACGTTAGCCAAAAGTGTGACCTGGCGCTGCCGGTTCAGTCGATCGATTGCTGAAGGGCCAGTGCCCGGATCGACACGCACCAGATTGTCCAGACTGACCCAGCCTATCTTCGACGACGACACGATCATGCGCTTCAAGCCCTCGACGCTCGCCCGGAATTCGCCGATCGCGCGCACACGCACGTTGTATTGGTCGGTGCCGGCGTTGAACGTCGACACCTTTTCGCCAGCCACCAATGTATTGAGCGCCTGCGCGATATCCCCAACCTGGACACCCAGATCGGCCGCGCGCGCGCGGTCTATAACTACGCGCAATTCTGGTTTACCGAGAATAAGCGTCGAGTCGACGTCAACCACGTCCGGGATCGTCTTCATCTTCTTCAGCAGATCCGCGGAATACTGCGTTAGCTTGTCGAGATCCGGACCTCCGATGACGTACTGGATGTCAGCATTGCGGTTGCCGCCACCCGAAATCGCAGCCACCTGCTGGACACTGGTGCGTAATTGATCCGGGTATTGCCGTAAGTATTTGGCCAACACTTCAGACCGCGCGCGGATCATCAGCTCGTTCTGGCTCACGTTGCGCTCCCCAATCGGAGCCAGCTTGGCGTAGATGCTGGCAACGTTTACCTGTTCCTGTTGGCCGCTGCCGATCGTTATCAGCGTATCGGTGATACCCGGAAGCTTCCGCACGTCCGCCGCAATGTGCTCGGCGAGCGCGGAAGTCGCTGCGAGCGTGTACCCTTCGGGGGCGCGGACGCTGATCTCAAACTGCGCTTGATCGTCCACCGGCAGGAAGTTCTTGCCGACGAACATAAAGAGCGGCACGATGCTTGCGATCACTACCGCGCAAGCTACGACTATCATCCAACGATGGGCCATCGACCACTCGAGCATGAAGGTGTAGGCTCGATCAATGGGACGGTAGAAGCGTGATTCTTTCGAGGCCCGCGAAGAGGATGAGCGATCCGTCGAGACCTTCTTCCCGCCTTCCTCGCCACCATTCTTTGGCTTGATCAATCGCGCCGCGAGTGTCGGCGTCAGCGTAAACGACACTAACAGCGAAACGGCGATGGCAAACGATGCCGTCAAACCAAACGAAGACATGAACCGGCCGACAATGCCGCCCATGAAACCGACTGGCAGAAAAACCGCGAGCAGCGACAATGTCGTGGCCATAACGGCCAGACCAATCTCGCGCGTCCCGTCGATGGCCGCCTGGAATGGCGGCACGCCTTTCTCCTCAACGAAGCGATAGATGTTTTCGAGTACCACGATCGCGTCGTCAATAACGATCCCCACCATCAACGTCAGGGCCAGCATAGTGATCTGGTTCAGCGTGAAGCCCATTGCTTTCATTAAACCAAAGGTAGCAATCAAGGATGTGGGTATCGCAATAGCGGCAATGAAGGTCGAGCGCGCGCTCCACAAGAAGAGGAAGACAACAATCGCTGCCATGATACTGCCTTCAATCAGGTGCCTCTGAATCGATTCGATCGAGGCCTTGATGAAGATCGATTGATCGCCTACAACCACGGACTTGAATCCCGGCGGCAGCGTCTTTTGGATCTCCGCGAGACGCTGTTTGATCGCGTCGGCGACTGCCACTGTGTTCTGTCCCGACTGTTTCGCCACGAGAAGCGTCACCGCCGGCTCGCCGTTGAGCAGCGCTTCAGTGCGCGCCTCTTCCGCGCCGTCTTCCGCATAGCCAACGTCGCTCAGCTTCACCGCATAGGTACCGCGATTGGCCACGACCAGGTTGTTGAAGTCGGCTGGCTGGACAATTCGCCCCATGGTGCGCACGGTCAGCTCACGGGTTCCTTCGTCAACGCGCCCGCCCGGGACTTCCACGTTTTGCGTCTTCACCGCGCTCGCCACTTGTGCAACGGTGACGTTGTAAGCTCGCAACTTGTCTGGATCCACCCAGATCTCAATCTCACGCTGGCGGCCGCCGACAATCGAGACGTCGCCTACGCCGTTGATCGACTCGATGCGCCTCTTGATCTGTTTGTCGGCTATGTCGGTGACCTCTTTCAGAGACCTGGGCGCCGAAACGGCAATACGCAGTACTGGCGCGGCGTCGGTATCAAGCTTTTGCACGATGGGCCGGTCGGCAGTTACAGGCAGGTCATTGATGATCAGGTCAACCTTGTCGCGCACTTCCTGCGCGGCAATATCGGCATTCTTCTCGAGAAGAAACGTGATGAAAACTTGCGAGGCGCCCTCGACCGAAGTCGAGCGCAGTTCGTCGATGCCGCTGATAGTATTGACGGCGCCTTCGACCTTGTCTGTGATCTCAGTCTCGATCTCCTGCGGCGAGGCACCCCGATTGGTCACGGTGACGGTCACGGTAGGCAGATCGATCTTGGGAAAGAGATCAACGCCCAGTGAGGAGTAGGAAAAGATCCCGACGACTGTCAGGCTCAAGATGATCATCGTCGCGAAGACCGGACGACGAACACAAATTTCAGCTAGCTTTTGCATAATTTAAACACTATTGTCTTACAGCCACTCCGTCGCTCAATTGATCGACATTGCTGGTTGCCACCTGCTCGTCAGCCGCGACATTCCCTTTTACTTCGACCAGGTCGCCTTCAGTTTGTCCCAGTTGGACCAGACGCTGTTGAGCATGTCCGTCCTTGATCACGAATACACGGCTGACGCCAGACTCGGTGCGCACCGCCCGCGTCGGAACAAGCACTGCCGGCTGAGAGCGGGACTGCAAGATTCTTACCGTCGCAAACTGCCCCGGCTTCAAAACACCGCTGCTGTTTCCTATCTCCGCCTCGACAGTCAATGTGCGGGAGCTCGCTGTAACGTTTGGAGAAAGACGGGCAATCCGGCCACTGAAACTTTTATCGGGCCAGGCGCTCGTGGTCACGGATACTGACTGCCCAATCTTCACCTCCGGAATTGCTTGCTCGGGGATATCGATGCGTATTCGCAAGGGGTTAATGCGTACCACGGTGGCGACGTTCGAGCTTGTTGTCACATATTCCCCCACATCGGCGTTGCGTTGTGCGACATAACCGTCGATTGGCGAAGAGATGACCGCGTACGAAAGATTTCGACGCGCCAGGCTCAATTGGCTCTCAGCACTAGCCACATTTGCCTGTGCGTTCATCGCGGCCGCGTAGTTCTGGCGGGCCAGTGACAGAGCGGATTCGTAAACCTCTTTCAACTGGTCGCGTTGAGCTTTCTGCTGATCGTAGGAAGAGCGCGAAACGTCTCCCGACTCGATCAACTTTTCCGCCCGACGCAAATTCTTCTCAGCAAGATCCAACGCTACGCGGGCGTTAACCACTTCCGGAACCTTATTCGGATCCAGGGGCTGACCTGCCTTGATGCCGATCTTTTCCTCAGCCAGTCCCAGGGCCGCCTTAGCCTGATCGAGCTGTGCCTGCGCTTGCTCGACTCGGAGCTTTAAGTCAACGTCATCGAGACGGGCGATCATCTGCCCGCGCCTAACGTGGCTGCCAAGATCGACTCCGACCGCAACGACCTTCCCGGAAGTCTGAGGAGCAACATCGGTCTGCTCGTCGCCGGCCAAACTTCCTGTCGCCTCAAAGAAGCGAGGCAAATCGCGCATGATTGCCGGTGCCGTGGTGACATCAACAGCAGCAGGTAAGGCCGCAGCGGCCGAATCGTCTCTTCTTACATTGGCCTTTGAGCCGCCGCAAGAGGTCGCAAAAACTGGCAGGGCAGCGAGAACACCCGCTAAAAACAGAACCTGAAATCGGTTAGGAGAGAACATTCTTCTATTTTTTCCTCGAAAGACCATTCGCCTTAGAACTCTTTCGTCCATTCCTTTTCGTCTGCTTCGAAGCTTTGTCAATGCTGATTCCATTCAAAAGAATCTCAGTAAAGTGTTTCGCCGCGCTTTGATTTGAAATATTCAGCAAGCGCCGCTGCGGATCCCAAAGATTGTTATTGAGAGAGTGGTGCATGACCATTCCTATGAAAGCGCGGACAACGATTGTCGGCTCGATCTTAATCATCGCGCCTTCGCGTTGCCGCTTGCGAATGTAACCGCCTAGAAACTCGTAAACCCTGCTTACGAACTGCTCAAAGAACATCTCTGCGAGTTCGTGTCGTTCAAGCGCCGAGTGAAGTAGCAGGCGCTGGAACTCTGGGTCACATTCGTGGTGTTGCAAAGCGCCAAGTGCCAGTCCTTCAAAGACCGCGCGGTCATCTTTTCGTTCGAGAGCGCCGGCGACCATCTTCTCCGGATCGAAGCCTCCATCCGAGCAGGCTTTATGATCAAGGATGGCGGCATAGAGTTCTTCTTTAGTCGCGAAATGACGGAAGACCATGGCCGCTGAGACGCCCGCGGCCTGGGCGATTTCCCTTGTGGTCGTGCCCCGAAAACCCCTTTGAGAAAAAAGACTTACAGCCACGCGCAGGATTTGCAGGCGCCTGTCGCCTCCCGCCATTCGGGGTCCATTCAAACTGGCGGCGGCATCGTTGAGAGCACCTGGTTGTTTAGTCACACAGTTAGGATCCAATCATCTCGAGTCTGGGAAAGTAAGTACCTACTTACCATTTAACTGATTACGATGTCAAGACAAGACAGGTTCCCAGAATCAAAAATCAGGTTTCGTTGTACTGTTTCCGACCTTTGCGCTATCTTAACTTGTACCTTTTCACAACAAGACGCGAGAGTTGCTTCTGCCGCTTTGTATGCGTGCTCTCGGGTGTTCCGAGGAGATTGTGGAAATGCTAACCCGGCACATTTTTTGCTTGGGAACGCAGTGACTAGCTACGTCTTGATGAGAGTTTCCACTTGAACCAGGTCACATCGAAATACCATAAGGAGATACGACATGTCGCAGAACAGAACAGATTTCACCGGAACTTCACACACGGGCGGGACAACCGCCTCGGAAACTGAGATGACGACGGCAGCGAGGAAGGTGGGAGCGACGGCAGGCGCCGCTGCGGGAACGGCAACTGGTCTGGCGCAGACCGCCCAGGAATACGGAGAAAAGATTTCAGAAGTGGCTACACAGGCCAAGGACTACGTCAGCGACAAGGTTTCTGTCGTAGGCGAAAAAATCAAGGACTTGCAGAACGCTGATCTCGGAGAGATTGCCGAAAACGCGAAAGGTTATGCGCGGAAAAATCCAGGCCAGGCGATCTTGATTTCAGCAGCAGCGGGACTGCTTCTTGGCCTGATCATTCGAGGCAGGCGCTAAAACCGGTCGAAAAACCACGCTTGGAAAACGAGAAGGGAGTAGCACAATGGCGGCATCGGGAAGAGGTCTAACTACCGCTAAAGAGCAGGGCCCTCAGGCGGGCAGCCCGCGTGGGGTGCCGGGTTCATCGCTGCAAACGGATGGCGAGAGCTTACCTTCGTTGTTCACTCGCTTGGGTGACGATGTAGTGCAGCTCTTTGACACTAAGCTGAGTTTGCTGAAGGTGGAGATAAAAGAAGAGGCGAATGCCTACGCGCGTGGCGGCATCGTGATTGGAGTTGGCGGGATAATCGCTGCGGTCGGGTTCGCCCTTCTCAATGTGGCAGTGGCTTTCGGAGTGTCGACGCTACTTGCCACGACGACGCTAAGCCAACCAGCGAGGTATGCGGTCGGGTTTGTAATCACGGGTCTCTTTTACGTGGTTCTGGGCGCCACAATTGTACTGGTGATGAAGAACCGCCTGGCAAAATACGATCTTGTGCCAGACAGGACCGCGGAAGAGCTCAGAAAGGATAAGCAATGGCTGAAGAACGAACTTTAGGATTGGCGCGCGCGCCCGAACCGGGGCGTGATGAGCTTTCCAAAGAAGAACTGCAACGCCGCATGGAGGAAGCGCGCGAATCTATCTCGCATACTGTAACGGAGATCAAAGAGACCATGGCACATCAGGTTGAAACAGTGAAAGAAGCGCTCGACTGGCGCGAGCATTTCAAGAAGCAGCCGGTAGCATGGAGTTTGGGCGCCTTGGGATTTGGCTTTTTTGTTGGCTACGGAATCGCGGCAGCGCTTAAAGGTGAAGACGACGAAGTTCATGAATATGCACCAGCAATCAGTCATGCCTACGCAGCGCAGCCAATCATCGGCGAGTCTCACGCCTCAGCGACATCCAGCCCTGAGGCAACAACAAATGGAGATAAGGACGAGGGGCCAGGCCTGCTTGGGCGCTTCAAGGAAACGCCGGCCTATGATCGTTTGAGTAAAGAGGTCGCTTCGTTAGGAGATCGTTTGATTGATGAACTATCGACGACTGCTCAGCGAGTCGTCTTGCCTGCGCTGCTTAGCAAGATCCGAAACTGGATCGGCATAGATCTTTCCGATAAGCGACAGACGCAACCATCCGGTAGCGGCACCCAGGCGAGCAACAGCGCTCAGACAGGTCGCAGCTCCACATATCAACCGGTCCTCGAGCGGCCAATCTAAGCCGCTTCCTCACATCGGGGCGGCGCAGCCGTTGCGGAAATTGAGTTCACCATCTCAACGCTACCGTACCGACATCGGCTTCCGTGGCAGCTTCGCATTTCTCATCGCCGCTTCGTAAACAAACGCCGCCATAATTGTCGCAGCTTGCTTTAGATCATCGGCTTGAACGCGATCGAATACATCCTGGTTAGAATGGTGTGTACGCGTGCTGTATTCAATCTCATCCTGAATGAATTGAAAGCCTGGCAAGCCAATCGCGTCGAACGATAGGTGATCGGTTCCCCCGGTGTTTGAAATGGAAAGAGTTGTCGCCCCCGCGTCGCGGAAAGGCATCAGCCACTGGCGAAACAGCGTACGCACTGATTCATTGCCCTGCAAGTAGACACCTCTTACCTTGCCTGTGCCGTTATCGAGATTAAAGTAACTGCTCAGCTTCTCGTATTCGGGTTTCTTTACGAGTACCGGGGCGAGCCCCGAAGTTGCTGAAGATGATCCAGTGCCAGTGCCACTGCTACTGCCATCCCCCGCGGCGGCCGTAGCGGCCGGAGTCTCGAACTTTCCAAAGTGTTCGGCCACATAGGCTTTCGAGCCCAGAAGACCCTGCTCCTCGCCACTCCATAGCGCAACGCGAATTGTGCGACGCGGTTTCAGGCCCAGCGCCTGAATGATTCGCACTGATTCCATCGCAACCGAAACACCGGCTCCATTGTCGGTGGCGCCTGTTCCTGAGTGCCAGGAATCCATGTGGCCACCAAGCATGACAATCTCGTCCTTGAGATCTGTCCCGGGAATCTCCGCAACAGTGTTGTAACCCATGGGATCGGCATCCTGCCACTCGACTGCCAGGTCGACCGTTATCTTAACTTTCTCGCCCGCCTGGATCATGCGGACGATACGGTTGTAGTGTTCGACGGCAAGAACCAACTGCGGCATGATCTTGGGTGCATTGTTGTCGTAGGGCTGGATCTGTCGCGGACTGTTCGGTCCCGGCGGCCCGGCAGGAATCGCTTGCGGCACTATGGCCGACTGCACGAAGATCGTTCCACCATCACCCGCGCGGCTGGGATCGATTGCGAGCGCCGCTCCCTCGTCCTGGAAGAATTGATACTTCTTCGCACTAAATTGCGCGGCGGCAAGCTGATCCGGATTCCCCCCGAAACGTCGAGCCGGGCCCGGCCCCGGATCGGGCGCATCGGCCAGGCTAAGAAGGTTCTTTTCATCCCGACGCGTGCCGAGCGATTCAAAGTGAGCCTTTACTTCGCGCATCGGCGCTGTCAAAACTATTGCCTCTTTGAGCTTGCCTTTGAACTTCTCCAGATCACTATCGCTTCTGGCGTCGACATAAACCACTTCGGCGGTCAATGGTCCATCGAGGCCTGGAGACCAGGCTTTCGGATAGGCAATCAATGGGATATCCTGCGGCTCGGTCACCTGAGCTGAAAAGCGCTTCAGCGACCATCCGCGACCGAATGGGCCCCATGCCTCGAGGTGGGCATTCTGTAATCCCCACTTGGTCAATTGGTCGCGCGTCCACTCGTTTGCCCGCTTCATGTTAGGCGACGCCGTCAAACGCGGGCCGATGACGTCGCTGAGATAGCTCAAGGTTTGCATCACCTGCGAGCGATTCATTCCTTCATCTTTGATTCGTTCGATCGGATCGTTTGGATCCTTGGCCGGCGTCTGTTGAGCGGGCTGCTGCTGAGCTGCCGGTTGTGCAGAAGCATTTTGTGCTGGCTGCTGCGTGAAGGCTCCGCCCGGTGCTAGCAAAAACAACAGTGGCAGGACGACTGCTGGATGGCATCGTGGCATTGACTATTCTCCTTGAGTTTTGGGGTACGCCGTGGGATCTCTTAATCCCGGAAGCGACTGGAATGCGAAATCCACTTAGACTGCGATCCACAAGCAAAGGTTTCAGCAACCCGGGTGGTACTAACGAATAGTTGGGCGAACGGGCTGCGTCCCGGTTTGCTTAACGATACCTGTAGCAGGCACAGCAGACCTAAACCCGCATCCTTCGTTGGCGCAGTAGCGGAATGTCCCGTCTTTTTTCGTAGTCTTCTCGAGCAAAAACGGAGCGTTGCACTGCTGACAGATTTCAGCTATTGGCTTGTCCCAGTAAACCACGTCACATTTAGGATATTGCGAGCAACTGTAAAACACCTTGCCACGCTTGGATTTTCTTACGACAAGTTCGCCGCTACAGCCTGGCCTTGGGCAGGAAACACCGGTGGTTTCCTGCTTGATGTATTTGCACTTGGGATAGTTTGAGCATGAGATAAACTCGCCATAACGGCCGAAGCGCTTCACGAGTTGGGCGCCATCGACGGGACACTTCTCATCAAGCGGCACTGGCGGCGGTGCGGCGGCGCCG
>JBGPNE010000031.1:0-11268 GCA_041487335.1 Pyrinomonadaceae bacterium | reverse complement strand
GTAGGCGTTGCGCGCCCATCACCGTCATGGGAGGGTGGGATCGATGATGTTATCGTTCGACGGGCATCAGACCAACAGTCTGGCCTCGGTGGACATAATGAGGAGCTTAACGTCCGGTCTAACGAAATCGGCTTCTTGGCTTGCCGGCGAGCCTCATCACTAGGCGCTTATCCATACGCAGTCTGGTGATACCAGCGGCGTCGGTCATCAGGAGGACGTTCACTATATGCACATGCTGCAGGATAGGGTCGCTGTGGTGACTGGCCTCTCCGATTCATTGATTGGCGTTAGGAACGCTCCCCTGCTGCTCAGCATCAACGAAAACGCCTGCCACGTTTTCGATACCGAAGGGGAAGCTCTGCCACCGGCGGAATTGCTTTCGTGAGATCTTGTGTCGTGACGGCGAACGGGCAGAGATGCGTCAAATGAGGAATCGCTCAAAATGGTATCTTTTGTTGTTCGTGGCAGCGTTAGTCCTGTCGGGTTCTCCTCTGATGGGTGGGCAAGAGCGGTTAAAGACTCCGAGTGAGTCAGTGATCCAGGAAGTTACTACGGCTCGTCAGGATTCCAAGCCAGGATCTGAACCGGCAGCTTCGTCACGGGTTACGACACCTCAAAATCAGAGACCAAGTCCGCCTAAATTCGCCGATGTAACTTCGGCACTTGGTCTGAGTTTTCAGTACATCGCCTCTCACACCTCAAGAAAATATCTCCTTGAAACGATAGGATCAGGTGTGGCCTTGTTCGACTATGACAACGATGGGCGGCTGGATATTTTCTTAGTGAACGGCACGCCCCTCGGGGATCCAACGCCTAAAGGGACGATCCCGCAGAAAACAGGGCCCAAGTATTGGAATCGCCTCTATCACCAGAAGCCAGACGGCACATTTGAGGACAGAACAGAAAAAGCCGGGCTGCAGGGTGTGGGCTATGGAATGGGAGTGGCGGTCGGCGATTATGATAACGATGGCTATGAAGATCTGTATGTGACCGCGTACGGAGGCAACAAGCTTTACCACAACAATGGTGATGGCACGTTTGCAGACGTTACCGAGAAAGCAGGCGTCGGAGGGGGCGGTTGGTCAACCAGCGCTGCATGGGTCGACCTTGATGGTGACGGATTGCTGGATCTGGTGGTGCTCCGATATTTGCAGTGGGACTTCGAAGATACCTGGTGTGGGGAACGAAAGGAAGGCTACCGGGCCTACTGCCATCCGGATGCATTTCACCCGGTTGCGCCATTGGTCTATCACAACGATGGCAATGGCCATTTCACGGAAATCTCGAGAAAGATTGGGCTCGCGGAACCAGGCAAGGGATTGGGAATAGCACTGGCTGACTACGACGGAGATGGACATATTGATATTTTTATCGCCAACGACTCCATGGCTGAATTCCTCTACCACAACAAAGGCGATGGAACCTTCGAGGAGGTTGCGCTGGCCTCCGGTGTCGCCGTCGATGAAGAGGGCCACACATATGCGGGCATGGGCGTGGACTTTGCCGACTATGATAATGACGGAAAGTCGGATTTGGTAGTGACCGACCTTGCCAGCCAAATGTACGCGCTGTATCGGAACAACGGCGATGGCACGTTTACTTATGATAGCTATCCGTCCGGGATCGGACGCATGACTATGACGCACTCGGGCTGGGGCATCCGCTTCCTCGATTACGACAATGATGGATGGAAAGATCTTCTGTTTGCGCAGGGCCACGATTTGGATACCATCGAACTAACATTTCCAAACCTTCGTTACCGGGAACCCATGTTGCTGGCCAGAAACACAGGCCAAGGTTTTGTCGACGTCTCAGCGAATGCGGGAGCTGTATTTCATCAAGCCCGGGTGTGGCGCGGTCTGGCGATGGGAGACATTGACAACGACGGACGTCTAGATGCCGTAGTAACAACCAACGACGGTCCTGCTTATATCTTGCGCAATGAAACCTCGACGCAGAACCATTGGCTGACTCTGAAGCTGATCGGGCACACGAGCAACCGGGATGCGATTGGAGCGGTAGTTCAGGTGGTGACCGCCAAAGGCTCGCAGTTCGCAACCGTAACGACGGCTAGCAGCTATCTTTCTTCCAGCGACAAGCGGGTTCATTTCGGACTGGGAGCAGAAAGAGTTGTCGCAATCATGGAAATTCACTGGCCCAGCGGCATAGTTCAAACGCTCAAGGCTGTACACGGAGACCAAATACTTCAGATTGACGAACCGTCCGCGGACGCGACAGGAAAGGGAACGCGGAAATAATGAGGCGTCAGACTTTGAATGTGCTCTGATTTTGTAGTGACAGTGCTGTCGAAGTGGAGTAATTCGCCTTGTTATAGTTTCTTCGCGGCTGGGCTCACCGCGATGCCGGACCCTTCTTTCAGAGTGTTGAACGCATCGACGGATAAATTCTCGAAGCGTTCAACGAGTCCGCTAGGCCAGCGCACTTGTACCGAATCGATTTTTGTTACGGCGCCCAATCCAAAGTGCACTCGCATGTCGTTTTGGGAAATGTAGCTGGAACCGCTGCGCACCTCATCCACCAGTGTTCGCGTGCCGGCCCTCAAGACGATCTTCGCGCCGATTCCGTCGCGATTTGAGTGAGTCCCTATTGTCCTAAGCGCAATCCAGTGATTTCCGGATCGTACTGTATTGACGAGCAAGCTGGGCTTCGCATTCACATTGCTGATCACGATGGAAAGTTGCCCATCGTTCCACAAATCTCCGATCGCTAAACCACGTGCCGAAGAAGCCGCGTTGATGCCAGGTCCGGCATTCGCCGATACATCGGTAAAGGTGCCATTTCCGTTGTTGTGATAAAGCACGCCTGGTTCAAGATAACTGCTTCCCAAGTGGAACTTGTCCACTTCGGGGTAGACGTGCCCGTTGGCGAGAATAAGATCCGGCCAGCCGTCGTTGTCGAAGTCAAAGAACATCGTTCCCCAACCGAGATATTGCGTGTGCAGTCCCAGCCTGGCAGCGAACGTCACATCGGAAAAAATTCCATCGCCGTCATTACGGTACAGGGTGGGCGTGTCATCCGAAAAATTAGTCTTGAAAATATCCAGCCGTCCGTCGCCGTTGAAGTCCCCGACCGTGGCACCCATGCCAGCCTGCTCGCGACCGTCGTCGTTGAACGCAACGCCCGCCATCACCGCGACATCGGTAAAAGTTCCATCCCGATTATTGTGATAAAGAATGCTTGGCGCACTATCGCAGGCTACGTAAATATCCGGCCATCCGTCGTCATCATAATCAAGCGTGGCAACGCTGAACGCATAGTGTCCTTCGGTCTGATCAATATGAGCCTTGGTTGTGACGTCCATGAAAGTACCGTCACCACGGTTTAGATACAGAATATTCTTTGCGCCGCGTAGCCCGCGCGGTCCGCACATCACCGGCTTTCCTTTCCATGCGCAGGAAGTGCCCTCACCTGGCGTCGGAGTAGTGGATAGATCCAGGTCAACGTAATTCGCGACCATCAGATCCAGGTGCCCGTCGCGATTGTAGTCAATAAAAGCACAGCCGGTTCCCCAGGCCTTTCCCGATCCCGCGACCCCAGCCTTCTCGGCGGCTCCTTTGAAGACGCCGTGGTCATTATGATAAAGACGGTTCTCGCCGTAGTAGGTGACATAGAGATCTTCCCACCCGTCGTTGTCGTAATCGCCGGCACAAACACCCTGACCCCATCCGGTTGCGACGAGCCTCGCCTTCACCGTTACGTCCATAAATGTACCATCGTGATTATTGTGATACAGATGGTTGGTGGGACCATTCCCCGCAGGGAACCCTTCCAGCGTAGTGCCATTCACGATAAAGATGTCCGGCCACCCGTCGTTGTCATAATCGAAAACAGAGACGCCTGTACCAGTTGTTTCAATGATGTATTTCTTGGTGTCCGATCCGCCGAAAACATTCATCATCGTCAGCCCAGCCTTCTCGGCGTTGTCCGTGAAATGGGCTATGGGAGCGGGATCCTTTGCTTTCTGCGGCTCTGTCGGTGCCTGTGCAGTCACCAGATTGCTCAACCGTAGGACCAACAATGCGGTCCCAAACAGCATTTTCTTCATGGCGATTATTTTCGTTGCGTGACGAGCGCGGCTCACCGAGCAGCTCCAGTCCCACGGAGTTGCGCCAGATGTTGTACACGCTGATGATTGCTGTTGGAACGCAATATCTCGTGATTCGGAGCGTACTTCATCGTAGAGAGTAGTTCATTCTTGGTCAAGGCAAGTGCCATTGGCTCTTTCTCGATGTGCCAGAAAACCAATCCTCACACTCTCGCGTGTTGGCAGGCGACTACGGTGCGGCGTGTTGGGGTGGCTCTTGCCATTGCGGCAGCAAGAAATCGCCGACGAGATCGCCTTCAGCGGCAGGCGGCGCTTCCCTACGTTCGTCGGCATACTTCGCGGCATTTTTCATGTCACCCGCGCGACGGTAGGCTTGACTGAGCAGGCGTCGCGCCTGCACATTGCCCGGGCTGAGACGAAGGGCTTTCTCAAGCTCGGCGGTCGCTTCGCTCACTCTACCCTGCGCTAGCTGAGTTTTTCCTAAACCGAAGTGAGCTTCGGCGCTATTCGCATTGAGCCGCACGGCTTCCTGGAAGGCAGGAATCGCCTCCGCTTGCTTGCCAGCACGATCCAGGGCAAGACCTTGAAAATATGCGATGAGAAAGTTTGCACCGAGCTTCTGCCTGGCGGCAGCAAGCTCAACAGCGGCTTCTTCTGCCCGGCCCGTGCGCATCAGTACCTGCGCCAATCCGACGTAGCCGGTTGGCAGAGGGTCACCCGCCGCTACCAGATCGCGAAAGGCGCTCTCCGCCTCGGCGTAGCGGCCTGCGGAAAGATTGGCCGCTCCGAGACGCAAATGCAGAGCGTACGACTTAGGGATAGCGGCGAGTGCTTCCCGGACGGCCGAGATCGCCTCACTGTAGTTCTGCAACTCCATTAACTCGCGTGTCAGATTCAGCCACTGCTCTTCCTGGGCTGGATCCAGCACTGCTGCCTGGCGGAAGGCCCTGACCGCTCGGTCCCCTTGGCCTAGATGGGCATAAGCTATGCCTATCAGCGACCACGCCGAGGCGGCTTCAGCCGTATCGGATCCTGCGGCTGGAGACTTTTCTAGAAACGAATTCGCTTGCGCGGCCGCCTCCTCATATCTCCCCACAAGAAGGTAAGCCAACGCGAGATCAAATTGAATCCACGGTGTCTGGGCAGCGGGTTGACGTTTGCTCAACTTCCGGAACAGATCGATGGCACGATCATTCTCGTGAACTGCGAGTAGCAGCAAAGCCGCATGCAAAGACTGTGCGTCGTTGAGCGCCAGAGGTGCGAGATCGCCGAGCGCCTTGCGAGCATCATCCTGCCGGCCGAGCGTGATGTAACCCGCCGCAGCTTGTATCAGAAACGCTGCGTCCGGAGGCCACTGCCCACGAGACGGGTCGAGCTCCTGGAAAGCCCGTGTATAGAACTGCTGATCGAGCAGCACTCGGCCCAGATAGTAATGAGCGAAAGAATCTTCAGGCGAGAGCTGCACCGCGCGTTCGAGCGCTTCGCGCGCACTCTGCAAGTGGAGTTGCGTCCATTCGAGGAATCCGATATTTCGGTAAGCATCTTCCATTCGAGGATCAAGACGGACCGCCTCCCGGTATTCAGTGACAGCGTCGGCGTTTCGCCCCAGACGTGCGAGAACAATCCCGCGGAAGTTACGCACCCGCGCATCGCCGGGATCTTCGCGCTCGGCGGTGGTCAATTCATGGAGCGCTGCTTCAAGACGATTTTCTTTCAGCGCGATGAGGCCACGTTGAAACGCATCCTCCTGCAGAGCGTAGCAGCGAAACGCTGGGGGAGTGAAAGACACTGCCACGACCAGAGGACCAAAAAAAAGGAAGAACCTATTCTGAATTGCGGACCTCCGATTCGGCTGGTCCTCGCGCGGGAAGACAGCAGCAAGAATCCCCCATTTGCGTCTCCATCCGCGCCCATCCTCCGTTGGTATTTCTAACTCTTGCGTCACACTTTGCGGTCAGCTGCCTTGTGCGTCAGCGGAACGGTTTAATGATCCTGGGGTATTCTCTCAACCTCGCCCAAGCGCTCGGTCTTCTTTTCAAGTTTACTGTGTGCTTCCCGGTTCAGCGCCGTGGAAAGAGCGAACTCCCGCGCCGCCTTATCCTTCTCGCCCATCGCCTGGTACGCTCTGGCCAACTTGTAGTGGACCGAACCGTCATGATCGTCCGGTAGCGCAATCTTGAATTCCGCTTCCGCCTTCTTATAATCACGCAGTTCGGAATAAGCAGTGCCCAGGTCCCGATGAATATCAGAATTTCCTGGGTCCGCCTCGAGCGCGCGGATCAGATAGGGAAGCGCTTTGCTCGCTTGGTGCTCAAGAAGATAGGTATCACCCAGGTCGTCGAGTGCTCCAGCGTGGAGGGGGTTAAGCTCCAGCTCGGCCTCGAGCTCCACCCGCGCTTCAGCAACCCTCAAATCCTTCCAGAGGAGATGGCCTAAACTGTAATGCAGGTTCGGCAATGAAGGTTTCATCGCAATCGCGGCGCGATACTCTTCGATTGCCTTGCCGTCCTCCTCTTTGGCGGCAGCAAGGTCACCCATCAACTCATGCATACGATAAGAATTTGAGTCGGTCTGGTACAGCCGAAGATAAGCCGCAGTAGCTAGCTTTTCGTAGCAGCGTGCACGCCAATAAGATGCTTCCGGCGAATGCCGGTCAGGTAACGGCAACGTGGCCAGCGCTTCCAGAGTCGCCTCGCTATCCCCGGCATCGAGCAGCGCGCGTGCCAACTGCATGCGAAACTCAGTTTTCGACCATGTAGTCAAAGCGCGCAGCGCACAAGGCGCCACGGCAGAGAACTGACCCTGCGCAATTGCCTGCCGCACCTCGTGTTCTGAGCAATTCTTTGATGCGGCGCCCGTCGCGGCGGCGGGCGATGCTTTTGCAACCTCAGTGGCCGCTCGCGAAGAGTCCCCGGTCTGCGCTGCCAGAAACGCCAGAGCAAAACGTGCGGCCGGGACGTCTCGAGTTCGAAGATCCGGCGCGACCGACTCGATGTCTTTGCGAGCGGCATCGGAAAGCTGCTCGAAAGCGGAATCGCCGAATCCCGTTTCTCTTATCCCCAGGATTTCCTCGGCTCGCGACTTGTCCATGGCTATCGCTCGCGCCCAATCCTGCAGTGCTCCATCCACGTCGCCCTGAATCAGCTTTGCTTCGCCACGACGGACGATAGCCCGTAAGCTAGGAGGATCGAGCCGCAATTCGGCTTCAAATTCCTGAGTTGCCTGCGTAACTCTACCTGCTCGCAAAAAAACCTCACCAAGCTCCACATGCAGCCCGGGGCGATTTTGCGAAACAGCCAGGGCATTCTGAAAATGAATCACCGCAGACGGCCATTCGTTGCTTTTTGCATAGCTCTCGGCCAGCAACTGCTCGGCACGGGACGAGCCGGGGGCCGCTTTTTCCAGTGCCATGACCTCCTTTTTTCCCAGTCGCTCGTAAGCGTGTCCCAGGAGGTAGAGCAGGTCCACATTCTGAGGTTCCAACTCCAGTGCACGCTTAAGCGTTACAACTTCCGCTTGTATCTCACTGGACAGTTCTTGTGCCGTCGCCAGCCAGGACCAGATTTCCGTTCGATTCGGCTCCGCACGAGCCGCAGCTTTCAAATAAGGTATGGCCCTGGCTCCTTCGCCCATCTTGCAGTAGTCAACGCCGAGGAAAAAATTGGCGCCGGCAAGCGCAGGCTTAATCTTGAGAGCCCGTCGGAACTCTGTCATCGCCTCCGGAATTCGATCCTGAAGCTGGTAGATCAAGCCGAGGTTCATGTGAACCTCAGCAAAATCAGGCGCTAGGGAAAGCACAGCCCTGTACTCACGCTCCGCTGTAGCGTAGTCCTTACTGTGTTGGGCCTGTTGGGCGGCAGCAAAATGGGATTGAATCACGGGATCCGCGGCGGGGTGCGATGGGACATCTTGTCCCGGCAGCCCGCGCGAGGTCGCAGCCAGCAAGACGAGTATTGGGAGTAGAGCCCGGAACCGGACGGTGAATCCAGCTTGTTCATTTGACAAAGCGTTCATGCCTCCGACCCGCTCCCCGAAAGGCGTACCACGTTTCATGTTGGTCCCAAAGCCCGTGACCCGCCACGCGAACAGTACCAGGTAAAAGCTGAGGATTTACCCTCCACTCTTAATTGCAGCGGGAGATACGGGGCGAATAAAGGGCAGTATTTTTTGCCTTGGATACGGAAGATCTAAAATTTTTGCGCTATCCTTGTAGCTTGCTCTGCCATTTGTAATGACCGTACAGCATTACTGCTATCAATAACACGAATATGTTTTCGATCTCTGATCCAGTGCCATTGATCAGCGATCATTGATGCTAGCATTTCCTGGTAGCGATTCTGCTTCTCCAAAACATTTCCGTATTCGACTGTTACATGATCATCAAAATTTATCTCAGAGAATCTTCCTCTTACTTTTTCATTTGCGGGTTGTTGTTCATTGTGATGAACAACTGAAACGGTTCCCATCATTTCATGCAGTTTTTCTAATTCTTCTTTTTCTAACAGTCCGTGCAATTTCATCCTTACCGGCACCCATTCATACAAGGTAATTTCACCGCGTTCAAATTGTAATCGCATTTCCTGCCTGTCTAGAATTCCTGGTTGATCAAAACCATGATAAAAATTAACAACGCCTTCTTTATAAAGTACGGTTGCCTGCACACGGTCAATGATCTTTTTTTCAATACCAGGCCGTTGTAGTTGCAGCGCACACACTACATTTCCTTCACCAAGCCAACCGGAAAACATGTCAAAAAAATGGACCCCATGCTCTATGAAAATGCCCCCGCTTTTTGAGTCGTCCCAAAACCAATGATCCGCATTAAGCTTTTCATCACTTGCGTAATTTTCAAAAAATCCATGCAGAAAATTGCCAAGCAATTTTTCATTCACAATCCTTTTCACTATTGCATACAAAGGATTATAGCGCTGCATCAGGTTAACTACGTAGAGCAGTTGAAGAGATGTTGCAAGCATTCGCAACTCTTCTGCTTCAGTTACCTGCAAAGCAGCAGGCTTTTCACATATCACATGCTTGCCTGCCAGCAGAGCCATCTTCGATTGTTGGTAATGCAGGAAAGGAGGTGTAGCTATGTAAACAAGATCAATCTTCTCATCTCTTAGAATCGTTTCATAATCCACATATACTGCTGCATTAAATGCAGCGGCCATTTGTCTCGCTGCAGCTTCATTAATATCGGTTAGAGCAACAATTTTTATCCCTGTTACTTTTAGAAACGCGTTTGATGCAAATTGGGCAAAGCCGCCTGCACCAACAATTCCAATGTTTAGATTCACTTGAAAAATTCTATCCTGCAATTAGTAAGAATTCCTGGGCTTCAAGGTAGCCCGCACGATCCTCGCCGGACGTTCGCCAAGCTCGCCCACAAAGGCGGGAGTGCTTTAGGTCAGCTCCAGCTATCGTTGGGCCACGGATCAATTCAGACAACTGAGAGATATTTAATAGAGGACCACGCGCCCAGCCGTTTCCTCAACTTATTCTTGGCTCAGTTCTTAGGTTTTGGGTCACCCGCGCTACGGAGCTTTGGCTTTTTCCAATTTCGAAAGCCTTTCGAACTGGGCGAGCTCGTCCGCGCTCGCCTGGGCATCGTGCAGCTCACGATAAACCTGGGCCAGCAAGTAGTGCGGCTGGGCGGCGGCCGGGTCGGCGTCAATTGCCGCGAGAAACTCAGCCCTGGCTTTTTCAGATTCGTGCCGGCCTTGATAGCATTTACCCAACAGCAAATGCACCTGAGACATGCCAGGCTGGCCTTTCTGTGCAACCCGCAGGTAACCGAGCGCCTCGTCAAAGCGCTGCTCATGAACAGCGATGTCGCCGAGGTACAGGTTGGTCAAAGCGTCGTTCGGATCTTCCTTCAGCGCATCCTGGAATTCTTTCTCGGCGGCGTCCATCTGGTGTTGCACCCAATAGGCAATGCCAATGGCATAGTGAATGCCTTGCGCATCCGGCCGCTTGGCGAGAGAAGCTTTGTATTCCTTGATGGCTTCCTGGTAGCGTTCCTCTTCGGCGTACACTTCTCCCATCAACGCATGCAATTGAAACGAGTCCGGATCAAGCGCCTTCAGTCTCTCGATCGACTGGAGGGAAGCGTTCTTGTAAATGCGCGCAAGTTGGTAGAGCCCGTCGGCGTCTTTAGGATTTTCAGCGACCGTCCGGTTCAATTGCGATATGGCTTCATCGGTGCGGCCAGAGAATTGCAGCGCCAATCCCAGGTAATAACGGCAACGTGGGTGAGGATTCGCAGTTGCGAGTTCTTGTTCAAGGCTATGGATAGCCTGTGAGAAGCTTTTCGCTCCGAGGTAGGAAACGCCCAGGAAAAAATTGGTTTCCGGATACTGAGGGTCGCGAGCAAGCACTCTCCTAAAGACCTCTATGGAATCAGCAAATTTAAGCTCGGTCTGTTGCAGGACGCCGAGCCGTTTGAGGGTCTCCAGGTTCTCTGGAGCAATCGCCAACGCCTGCTGGTAGATTTGTTCTGCGCCTGCGTAATTTCCCGTTTTCTCGTATGCGCGCGCTTGCTCGAACAGGCCCTTCAGGTCGCTCTGCGCCCTCGCCAAAGTTCCGGGCATGTTGAGAAAAATCAGCAAAACAGAACAAAGAAGACCGGGCACGGCAAGAGGTGAGGGGAAGCGCAACCGCGGAGCGCGGTTACGCAGCAATAGTTGCGGCACTGGTTTTGCGCATTGACCCGATGAGCAATGGAGTATCACTCCGCGCGAACCTCCGAAACATTGCGAGAGTTCAGCAGGGATTATATACCAATCAGCCGAGGGGCGGCGCTCTAAAAAGATACAAGAATGCGGTTCGATGCTTGCCCGCGAATCAGCGTGACTTGCGCAGAGCACCGTCTTTGCTTTTTGTTGGATTTCAATAGCGATCACGCGCTCTACCTCGGCGCCGACAACCGTGCCGCTGGACGCCAGGCTGGGGAACTCATCAGGAGGGCTCTGCCGCAGGGTGGAAAGATCATGGTCTTCGTCGGCAAGCGCGAGGTACAAAATGCGCGGGAACGATTCGACGGACTGAAGGAATCGCTACAAGGATCGAAGGTGGAGATTATTGACCTTCTAACCGACGACGCCGACGAAGGTCGCGCCAGGCAAAATGCGTATGAAACGCTGAAGAAGTATCCCGACATAGCCGGCATGGTCGGTTTGTGGTCCTACAATGGTCCAGCGATT
>JBGPNE010000030.1:0-11301 GCA_041487335.1 Pyrinomonadaceae bacterium | reverse complement strand
CTACGCGAATAATCCGCTCTCCTCGCAAACAACCAAAGAAAAAGTTGCCCCGAAACTGCGGAAATGTCGAGCCACGATAGAACATTCCACTCGCTGGCGCGCAGGCAGGAGTGTATTCCAGAAGCGGCGACTCCAAACCCTCGCGAGTCTGTTTGTGATGAATGATCGGCCAGCCGTAATTCTTTCCACGTTCGAGGATGTTGACTTCATCTCCGCCGCCCGGGCCATCAAAACCGCTCGGTCCATGCTCGGTCTCAAACAACAGATTTGTGGCTGGCTCCCAGTCAATGCCCTGTGCGTTGCGGTTGCCATACGTCCAGATCTCCGGACGGGCATTTTGCTGCCCGACGAACGGATTATCAGAAGGAACAGTTCCGTCATCATTCAGCCGCAGGGTCTTGCCGGCGAGAGAATCGAGTCGCTGCGCAAGCTCACGTTGAGTGGCATCCCCGGTTGTGACGTAAAGCTTTCCATCGGGCCCGAAACGCAACCTGCAACCGGCATGAAATTGGGCCGCAGGAATATTGTCGATAATAACCTTTGGATCTGTCAGCCCGGTCTTAGGCTCTCGATATCGAACCACACGAACGCGCTGGCCCTCGCCCTTGTAAGCATACGACAGATAGAGCAGATGATTCGTGGCAAACTGCGGATGCAAGGCGATGCCCATCAAGCCGCTCTCGCCTGATGGCTCTACATCAGGAACTGTAAACAGTGGCTCAAGACGCAACTGACCATTGGCAAACACTCGCACTCGTCCTGCTCGCTCCGTGAAAAGCATCTGCCCATCCGGCGTCCAAACTATGGACCAGGGCACCTGAAGGCCACTGACAATAGTCTCGACCCGAAAATTGATCTGGCTGTCAGAGGATTTTTCAAGCTCGCCCGCGCCGCGCCCTTGTGGAGTGTGCCCGCAAGCAAGACCAAGGACTGTAAGCACTGCAAATAGAGCAAAAGGAGTTGTCTTCATGTCACCAGGTTCTCACGCAAAACCGCAAAATACTAAACCTGTGGGGATTGGCTTGGGGTTCTCGTCACCTAAGGGGGGGAACCTATTCTGGGCTCAATGCTGAATGTACTCGTGCAGCAGCTTTATCTCATCTCCCTGCTCGCTCAGTTCTACTCGCATGAGATCACGCATCGAGAGCATTCCCACCCAGCGCTCGCCATCTACGACAGGCAGGTGCCGGGTTCCGATCCTTTCCATAGCCTCGAGCGCTTGACGCGGAGTCTCGTCGCATCTGATTACGGCACGGAGATCGCTGGTGACGTCGCCGACTCTCACTGAGGCGGGATCACGCTGCTGGACAACAACTCGCTTTAGCACGTCGCGTTCGGAAAACACACCGAGCAGTTTCCCGGTATCATCAACCACGCAGACAGCACCGATATTGCGTGAAGCCATAAACTCCGCCGCTTGCTGAACAGTCGCCGAAGCTCTTAGCGAGTAAGGTTCACGGTCGCGAATGACATCTCTAATCAGCATCATGTCGGGCCTCCTGAGTTGCGTCCGGTTGTCGAGTGTGCCGGTATTATAGGAAAACGCGGCCGGTCTGTCTCTAGCCAGAAACTGGGAGCAACGTGAGTCTCGCCTTCTTTTGTACCGGAAAGCAATCGCAAACTAACCTGTTTGCGCAACGAAGCCTCTAGCCAAACAGACTCTGTTGTGCCGATGGTCTGCGAAACCTGCATTGCTCGTCAGCCTCGCCTGGTCTCTTTTGGTTAAAGCCTAATCTCTCGGAGTGAATTTTGAACAAACGATGAATGGCTTGCCAGTAAGCACCTTTGCCGCGCATTCGCTCACCAAACACGCTTGAGTTTAGTTTGCCATCCCGTGCTTCTCTGATCCTGTTCAAAATCCGGTCCGCCTTAGTTGGAAGTGTCTCGCGCAGCCGTTGTTCGAAATAAGGCGCGACGCTTCCCGGCAATCGCAGCATATTAATGAAGGCCTTAGTCGCGCCTGCT
This sequence comes from Pyrinomonadaceae bacterium, assembly GCA_041487335.1. GTDB lineage: Bacteria > Acidobacteriota > Blastocatellia > Pyrinomonadales > Pyrinomonadaceae > PSRF01. The sequence goes on along the minus strand of JBGPNE010000030.1, from coordinate 9,336 downwards.
TCTTTTGCACGTTTCAACAACTCCGGGATGTCGCTCGTCAATCCGGGAATCACCGGCGCGATTCCAATCCCCACCTGGATGCCCGCAGCAGCCAGATCAGCCATCGCATGGAAACGCGCCTCAGGTAGCGGCGCGAAAGGTTCCACCGCTCGCGCTGCTTCGCGATCAGTAAATGGTATTGTGAAGAACACACCAACTTTTGATTCCCGCCCAAGTTGCTTGAGGACGTCTATATCCCTTCTTATCAAAGCTGACTTGGTAACGATTCCGACTGGATTACGAAAGTCGGCACACACCTCAAGGCAGCCTCGAGTCAACTTGTAATGAGCTTCCAGCGGTAAGTAAGGATCGGAAGTAAACGAAAAGACTAGCTCATCGCCCTTCCATGAAGGTTTCATCAACTCTTTGTGCAGCAGCTCTGCGGCGCGGACCTTCACGACGATCTTTCGTTCGAAGTCTGTCCCGGCCCCATAGCCGAGATACTCGTGTGTTGGGCGGCTAAAGCAATAGGTGCAGCCATGGATGCAACCACGATAGCAGTTAACCGAATAGTCAAAACCAACATCGGGGCTATTGTTGTGGCTGATGATCGAGCGAGTGTCAGTCTCTTCGAAAACTTCCAGCTTGACCTCAGGTGGCTCTCCTAACCATTCGATCGAGTGCGTTAGCCAGGGATTGGGAGGATTCTCGATGTACCGCATAATCAAATACTCCAATAAGAGTCACTCTTTGCGCGAAACAAGATCTCGTCCAGTTTCTTCCGACCAGGTAACGAAGAAGAACCGGTACTTATCAGGGTCTTGCAGGGTGATGAAGCGGCCACCCCAGCCTTCGTCCATCGGAGGCTGAACCTGCGCGCCACGCTCTTTCAACTGCTGATAGTAATCATCCACGTTCTCAACTCCCAGAAAGAAATGAGCACCGCGCCCGCGCCTCAGCATGCTTTCCAGATGCTGAGCGAGCGTGATTCTCAAATCACCGCCGCGCAAGGTCGCCATCGGCGGTTCTGCATCATGACTGTGTGTATCAATCTCAAAACCGAGCTGATCACCGTAGAAAGCGAGTGACTCCTCAAGGTTATTGACCTCGAGAAATAGAAGATCCAGTCCCGTTATCTTTGTTCCACTACCGACCAACTTGCCTCTCATTCTACCGCGGTAAGGAGAAGATAGACACCATAGCCACCGCCTCCGACCACAGTCCAAAAAATCGCTTCTTGCAGGAGTGTGTGACGACGAAGCCGATTCGTAAGCGGGAGCGACGCATTGAGCGCAACCATCGCGCTGCGGGCCATGATTACGCCCGAGAGGATTACGAACACCGCGAGAATTGCCAAGGGCCAGAGAAACCAGATCCACTGAAAGCGAACTAGAAAAAGCAGGAACAGACCAATCAAAAGACAAAGAAAGGCACTCAAGCAACGACCAAAGACTCCGATATCCTGGGCGGGAGGGGCCGACGCTGGAATAAACCTCACATCGACCTTCCGGCGTTGTACATCATATTCCCGTCTCATCGCCTCGTCTTTCAACACATGGTAAGCCTCATTCAAAGACTTCATCTCCTCTTCGCTACCGCCTCGATCGGGGTGGCGATACGCGGCCTTGTGCTTGTAGAGCCGCTCAAGATCGCGTCTAGACGTCCGCTCATCGGCGCCTAAGATGCCGTAGTAGTCTTTTTTTGAATCAAACTGGCTCACGGTGATTTGAGATTTTCTCTGCAACCCACGTCATGCTTTGCATCAAGCCGGTGTGTTTCACTGCGAGCGGTTCAGGAGGACGGGTCGAGCGGTGTCGAGCTCTTGGGAACTGAGTGAAGAGTAGACTCCTGACATTTCGAGTGCGGTGCTCGCTTCAGAGCCTCAGCTATCGTTACCGCTAACAACAAGCAAGTGGATCGAGCAGTTAATCAATGCCTGTAACGGAAAACTCTTCGGCAGCGCCGTTGTCTTGATAAACCTCAATCCGGTTTTTGCCCTTATGTTTGGCTTTGTAAAGAGCACTGTCGGCCGCAGAGATGATTCTTTCCGCTGTGTCGATCTCTTTTGTGAAAGTTGACACACCGATGCTGATGGTGACCGATCCGAGTGTCTGCGTCTTACCGTGGGGATAGTTTGTACTTGCCACCCGCTGTCTGACTCGCTCGGCGATGACTTTCGCCTCGTGGACGGGTGTTTGTGGCAACAGAATGCAGAATTCTTCGCCGCCATATCGAGCCGCTACATCCGCTGAGCGAAGAGCAGCTTTCAAACAGTGTGCGCTTATTTGCAACGCCAGATCGCCCGCCTGGTGGCCATTAAGATCGTTGTAGCTCTTGAAATCATCAATATCGATCATCAAGAAGCTCATCGGATAATAGTACCGCTTGGAGCGATTCAATTCCTCCGCCAAACGCACTTCGAGGTAACGTCTGTTGGGCAGGCTTGTAAGTGGATCAGTGATGGACATCAACTGAAACTCAGTTGCTCTCTCCTGCCACTCTGCGCGCTCGAGAGCCACAGCCACCTGCGGGCCAATGAGCTCGAGCACATTCAAATCCACCTCGTCGAAGTTCCCTCCACTAGATTTGTCCGTCGCGTTGAGGACACCAATCTTGCGTCCGCCGATCGTGAGTGGATAGCTGATAAAAGACTTGGTCTTATAATTCCACTCCGTTGGTGCGGGCTCGAATTCCGCTCCTTCGATGTTCTGGACAACAAGCGGCTTTTCGCTCTTAAGCACCCCTCCGGATATTCCTTCGCCAAGCCGCAAACGACTAACTTCCGAAGGTTCAACGGAGAGTCCAATGGCCGCTCTTAAGATCAGCTCGTTTGAGACTTCATCAAATGCGAGTAGCGACAGACGATCCGCCTCCAACAGTTCTTTGGAGTTTGTCAAAACAGAATTGTAAGTTTGAGCTGGATCAGAAGAGCTGATGCGTTCCAGAAAATGCTGCAACGACTCCGCGATGTGTGAGCGATAGTCGAGTTCGCTGCGCAGTCTTTCAAGCTCACTCTTAAGACGGGCATAGGACTTCGGGGTCTTGATTTCGCGCTCCAGGATGGGGGGCTTAATCACACCCGGTTTGACTTCCATTTGTGACGCAGCAGCCACGGATTTGCTCATACCAGCTTGTCCTCAGACTTTTCCAAATATTCCCGGCATTTGGCGCAAATCATCCCGTAGGGTCAACTCAGTTCGAAGCCATCTTAGTCAGCAACGCTACTAATCACGCAAAAGCCTGAGCGCTATGATTCGTATATATATACCGTGAGTTGTAGAACATAGACATAAAGCATTCAACTTTATTCTATCACGGAATCTGCAAAAACCTACCGTTCGGGTTGCGGTAGTGTGCTAATTTGACACTAACCTTTCGGTTTCTCCCGTCTCTCTTATTGGAAATCGCCCTTTTTACATTCGGACAGGCAGCTGAAGGAGTCGCTATTAGTTCTGAGGCACGTGTTGTATTGACCCGGTCAGGCGGCTAAGCGGCTCACTTGAAACGCACCTGAATTTCCCCACCATCGGTCAAACAAAAGCTCTAAAGCTCCCCCTTAAGTTCGATGCCGCTCCGCCGCACGAAGGAGAAAACAAAGAGAGTTTTCAGGGGGTAATATCTGATATGTCCGGACTTGTGGCTACTACGAGGCGATAACTCTCTGCGCGTTGTCCAGGCCCGGCGCCTCGCCGGGTGCCACCTTCTCGATATGAGGCTGCTCAGGACTGATCCGAATGCAAGCTGCAAAGTGATTCGGTTTGATTTCAGCAAGAGGTGGAACAACTTCCTTGCAGGCTTGAATCGCATATGGGCAGCGCGTGTGGAAGCGGCACCCTTCGGGTGGGTTAATCGGTGACGGAACATCGCCCTCGAGTACAATGCGTTGTCGTGTGGCTTCAACGTCCGGATCGGGTACCGGAACGGCGGAAATCAGCGCCTTTGTGTAGGGCATCAGCGGCTCTTCGTAGATTGTCTTCGCATTAGCTATCTCGGCGAGTTTGCCGAGATACATTACAGCGACGCGGTCCGAAACGTGGCGAATCGCTCGCAGGTCGTGAGAGATGAAGAGGTATGTCAGATTCTTCTCACGCTGAAGCTTTTCCAGCAAATTCATGATCTGCGCCTGAATGGAAACGTCGAGCGCGGAGATTGGCTCATCAGCGACGATAAACTCCGGATCGACTGCCAACGCGCGGGCGATACCAATTCGCTGGCGCTGACCACCGGAGAACTCGTGCGGATAACGCTTGATATAGCGCTTGCTCAGGCCGACGGTTTCTAGAAGCTCTTGCACACGCTTTTCCGCTTCCCTTCCCCTCGCAAGCCGAAATGTTTCAAGTGGCTCACCGACAATCTGACCTACTGTCATTCTCGGATTCAGCGAGGCGTAAGGGTCCTGAAAAATGATCTGCAGATGGCGGCGATGCTCGCGCATTTCTCGCGCAGAAAGATGAGCGAGATCGCGATTGCGATAGAGTACTCGTCCGGCGGTAGGTTCAGTCAGCCGCAGAATTGCGCGGCCTAAGGTCGACTTGCCGCAACCTGATTCGCCAACTAGTCCCAGCGTCTCGCCCGCGTAGATGTCGATGGTGACACCATCAACTGCCTTCACTACCCGCTTGACCGAATCACCTCCAGTAAGTTTGTCCCAGGCGCTCCCGCCACCGAGATCGAAATGGACCTTAAGATCACGTATTGCAATTAGAGGCTCACCCCGTCCCCTCTCAATTGGCGGAGGCATGTGACTTACAGCATTCAAATCTGTTTCCTGGGGGCTCATCTCTCCAAATGATGTCGCAATTCTTAGTGGATTGACGGATTCCGCTGTGACTTGCTTTCACGTTCCTTGCGCGATTCTTCGTACACTTCGCTGGCAAAATGACAAAGCGAATAATGCTCCGGCTGCAATTGAACAAATGGTGGAAATTCTCGGCGACAGATGTCCTCGACGCGATCGCAGCGGGGCGCAAATGGACAACCAGCCCCTAGATGTGCGACGTCAGGCGGTAAACCAGGAATCTGGTAGAGCTTTCCTTGTTCATCCGTAGGGTCCGGAACCGAGCGTAGTAATCCTTTCGTGTAAGGATTGCCGGGCTGGGCGAATAATTCCTTTGTCGGCGCCCGCTCAAAAACTTTCCCGGCGTACATGACGATCAGATGGTCCGTCATGCCCGCGACCACTCCCAGATCGTGCGTGATCAGAATGACGCTGGTACCGGTTTCTTGCTTGAGCTTTTTAATCAATTCGAGAATCTGGGCCTGGATAGTTACGTCCAGCGCTGTTGTAGGTTCGTCTGCGATGAGAAGTTCCGGCTCACACGAAAGGGCCATCGCGATCATCACTCTCTGGCGCATACCTCCAGAGAATTCATGCGGATAGCCATCAACGCGCGTATGCGGGTCAGGAATGCCAACGGTCTCGAGCATCTTAATGGCATGTGCGTAAGCCTGTTGCTTCGAGTATCCCAGATGCAGTCGCGTGATCTCCATCAATTGCTTCGAGATTTTCATGAAAGGATTGAGCGAGGTCATCGGATCCTGAAAGATCATGGCGATGCGCCGGCCTCGAATCTTGCGCACTTCATTTTCGGGCAGCAGTAGGATGTCTCGCTCATGAAAAATCACTTCACCCGAAACAATCTTTCCCGGCGGGCTCGGAATCAAGCGGATGATCGAAAGATTGGTGACGGATTTGCCAGAGCCTGACTCGCCCACGATCCCCAGCGTCTCGCCCCGCTTCAACTCGAACGTGATTCCGTCGACAGCTTTGACTGTGCCGTCTTCAGTCTCGAAATAGGTGCGCAGGTCCCTGACTTCGAGAAGTGTGCCGTTGCGGGTGCTCATTCGGTTTCAAATCGCAAATCACAAATCCAAAATCGCAGATTCCTACACCTTTCGCATCTGCGGATCGAGCGCGTCGCGTAATCCATCACCGAGAAAGTTTAGGGAGAACAACGTCAGTGCCATCGTTACTCCGGGAAAGATAAGTTGCCACGGATAGATTGCGATGTTTTGAGCTCCTTCCGTCGCGAGACTGCCCCACGATGACAGAGGAGCCTGTGCGCCAAAGCCAAGAAAAGAAAGGAAAGCCTCCGTTAGCATTACTGTAGGGATGGTTAACGTCGCGTATACAATCACTGGCCCGAGGGTATTGGGAACCAGATGACGAAAGATTATCTGTTGCGTTGAGACACCCGTAGCTCTCGCCGCGAGCACAAATTCCTGATTCTTCAGCGACAACACCTGTCCGCGGACGATTCGAGCCATCGTCAGCCATGAAACGGAACCAAGCGCCACGAAAAGGAGAACAAGCTGGCCGCGGGCTGTTTGGCTACGAAACATCGACAGCAGCACTATTACGATAATGACGTAAGGCAGCGAATAAAGTACATCAACTAAACGCATCATGATGTTATCGACGCGTCCGCCAAGATAACCCGCAATCGCACCGTAGCTGACGCCGATCAGCAGCGATACGAGCGTCGAAATGATGCCAACCATCAAAGAGATCTGTCCGCCTTGGAGCACTCGCGCTAAGAGATCACGGCCGCTAATATCAGTTCCCATCGGATGGGCCCATGAGAACGATCCATCCGGTGACCTGAGTGGGGGAATGGATTTGATCAGGCTTGCATCGGAGGGTATGTACTCCGGGGTATAACCCGTTGTCTTCTGAATAACGAATGGTCCGATGATCGAAGCGACAGTGATTATCGCAACGACTATCATTCCGAAGACAGCAAGCTTATTCTTGAGTAGTCTGCGCCACGCGTCTCGCCACAGAGATGTTCCGGTAACGAATTCGACACGCTCCGCCGAACGAACATCCGCTTCTCCAACTGCAAACTCCGGAGCTGTATGAATAATGTCTCCCTCGCGCGAGCGGATGGGAGGCGAGGGCGGTGTACCCAGTGGAGTGGATGCCGGCTCTGTCCTCTCCGGATCACTCCGAACAATTGGTCGGTCGTCTTCCATTTTGTAGCACAGGCATTTCTGCCTGTCGCTTTCGACTAAACACAATCCGGACTAAAGACAAGAGCGTCTGTCAGTAACGTATTCGCGGATCCAGATATGCATATGCAACGTCAACCAGCAGGTTCATCATCAAAAGCATTATCGCGATGAAAGCGACGATGCCAATAATCAGCGGTTCATCACGGTTGAGCGAAGCTTGAATGAAATAGTTACCCAGACCTGGCAAGGCAAAGAGTCGCTCGACTACAACCGTGCCAGTTAAAAGAAACGCCAGCGCAGGTCCAGTGTAAGACACGACGGGCATCAGCCCACCGCGGAGTGCATGGCGCATTAACACGCTTTTCTCGCTCAAACCCTTGGCCCGAGCTGTGCGAATATAGTCGGAGCGCAACACCTCCAACATACCGGCTCTAGTGAGCCTTGCGATGTAAGCCGTGTAGATCGCCGATAGCGTTAGCACCGGCAGAATCACGCTCGTGCTTGGGAATCCCGCCCAGCGTGAGGGCGGCAGCCAGTAAAGAGTCAAGGAAAAAATCAAAACCAGCACCGGACCTAAGACGAAGTTTGGAATCGAGATTCCAAGCATCGCAAGGGCCATTGAAGCGTGATCCCACTTTGTGTTTTGCTTGAGGGCAGCAACGGAACCAACAGAAATCCCAACCACGAGAGCTAGAAGATAAGCGAGTAAGCCAATGGTGGCGGAAACCGGCAAGGAACGCCGGATAATCTCATTAACTGACTTACCCTCGTATTTCAACGACGTGCCGAAGTCCAAATGTCGCAGGATATTCCACATGGTACGGCGATACTGCTCATACCAGGGCTTATCCAGACCATACTTCTCGCGAATATTCTTTTCGATGGCTGGAGGAATTCGCTTCTCGCCTGAATAGAAGTTACCAGGAGCCAGCCTGATTAAGCCCCAGGTGATAGTGATAACGACGAAAATCGTGGGGATCGTGATTACTAGGCGGCGAATGATGAACCGAAGCATTGTCGTGTAGGACAGGGATTCTTACCTGTCTCTTTACCACCAGATTTGAATTTAGAAACCGCGCCTACGACGTTGCGGGCGAGACGTTCGCCCGCAGTAATGTTTGTGCTACTCAGCCCGGCTTGGTGTTCCGTAATCCCATTTTGCCGGGTCACGTTCGATGTACACGAATTTCCACGGGAAAATAGACCCCGGATTCGCGTACATCCCTTTAACATAAGGCTTCTTCACCCAGTTAGTAGCAGAAGTCTCGATCGGGATCATTGGTTGGGCATCCAACATGTATTTTTCAGCTTGGGCCAGCAATTCATAACGCTTCTGCTTGTCGAGTGTACGATTTGCTTCGTCAAGCATATCTGCGTACTTCGGATCCCACCAACCACTTCCGTTGTCGCCGCCCGGGGTTGAAAATAGGTTCAAAAACGTAAATGGATCCATGTAATCGGCGCCCCAAATACCAAGCGCAAAACCTTTGTATTCCAGCTTGGCTCGAACACTAAGGAAGGTCTTAAACTCCATGCTTCTTGGAGGAACTGTTATGCCGAGATTCTGCTTCCACTGTGCCTGCATGAACTCCGCCATAGTCTTGTTCGATGATTGAGTATTGAAGATAAACTCAACCTGATCGAGTGGAAAGCCTTTGCACTCATAACCTCCATCGGCTCGTTTCGTTACTGGAAAACCCGCTTCGCCCAGCAACCTTCTCGCTTCTTCCGGATCAAACTGGTCGCCCTTCGGTTGCGGATATCCCTGGAAAATTCCCTCCGGGGTAAAAGCGAATAGTGGCTTGGTAATCCTTCGCGACTTTGCGTAAGTAACTTTGTCAATCGCCATATTAAACGCCCGGCGAACGCGAACGTCATTCATTGGTGGTTTTGTCACATTGATGAGAATGTAGACAATCGCTGCTTCCACGCCGTCCATGTAGTCTTTTTTCGAACGAACAACGTCCAACCATGGGTTAGGCACTGTGTGATTGAGAACAGCGTCGGCCTCCCCCACCTTGTAGAGATTCATAGCGGTCGGATTGTCAGAGGTCGTATAAAAATGGATCTCATCAAGATGGACGTTTGCCGCATCCCAGTACATCGGATCGCGCTCGACAACCAGTTCGCTGTAAGGTTGCCACGATTTCACCTTGAAGGGACCGCAAGTGAGAATATGTGAAACCTCGGTCCATTGCTTCCCATACTTTTCGATTGCCTTACGCGGAACAAGGCGGAACAGCTGATGTGCGACTAACCGGCTGAAGAAGGGCGCTGGCTGAGAGAGGGAAATCCGGACCGTATAATCATCGACTGCTTCCACGCCGATGTCTTCAGCCCGTACTGTCACAAACTCTTTGCCCCGAACAGCCGCCTTGAGTTTTGAATCCTTGTCGAGCAGCT
>JBGPNE010000029.1:0-11434 GCA_041487335.1 Pyrinomonadaceae bacterium | reverse complement strand
GCAGCGACGCATCAAGCATGGTATTAAGGACATCGACAAACGGAACTTGCGCCACCACGCCTTTGAAGAGATCGGGACGCATGTTTGTGACCGCGCCCATCAACAAACCGCCGGCGCTGCCACCCTGAATAACCAATCGATCACTCGATGTATATTTGTTCTTGACTAGATGATCAGCGCAGGCGATAAAGTCAGTAAAGGTATTTATCTTCTTCATCATGCGGCCTTCCTGCCGCCACTCCTCGCCCAGCTCACCGCCACCGCGAATATGGGCGATGACGTAAATGACTCCACGGTCCAGCAGGCTCAAACGATTTGACGAGAACGTTGGCGGAATCGAGGCGCCATACGATCCATAGCCGTAAAGTAGAAGCGGCGCGCTGCCATCGAGCTTCACGCCCCGACGGTAAACCATTGACATCGGAATACGGATACCGTCAGAAGCAGTCGCAAACACACGCTCCGATTTGTAGTTTGCTTTGTAAAACCCGCCCGGCACTTCGGTCTGCTTCATCAAGGTTGCCTTGCGCGCGTTCATGTCGTAATCAAGCACCGAGCTTGGCGTGACGAGCGATTGGTAGTTGTAGCGCAATACCCTTGTATTGAACTCGCGGTTCGCTCCCAATCCTGCGGCGTAAACCGGCTCGGAAAACTCGACGCGGTGTCGCTTGTTAGGCTTGAAGTCGATCACCTCGATCTGCTGTAGCCCGTTTTCCCATTCGGAGAGCACGGCGTGGTCAACAAAGAGATCGATTCCGCCAACCTTTACCGCTGGCCGGTGCGCCACAAACTCTTTCCAGTTCTTCTCCAAAGGGTCTGAGACGGGCGCCGTGACAACACGAAAGTTCTTTGCCCCCTTGTTGGTGCGAATGTAGAAAAGATTCCCACGATGATCCACGTCATACTCGTGATCCGGCTGGCGCGGCAGAATAATCTTCCATTCCGCATTTGGATTATCGGCGGGGATAAAACGGGCCTCGCTGGAAGTCTTGCTGAAAGCACCCAGAAAGATCACTGCCTTGTCCCGCGATCTCTCGGCGCCGATATCGAACAATTCGTCTTTTTCTTCGTAGAGCAGGTCGCTCTTATCACTGCCCAGCACGTGACGGAAAAACTTATCGTTGCGCTTGGTCACCGCGTCCTCCGTTACGTAGAACATTGTCTTGTTGTCAGTGGCCCAGACCACGTTATCAACTCTTTCGATGTTCTCTGGAAGGAGCTCACCCGTCTGCAGGTTTTTAATGTGGAGCGTGTACTGGCGATAACCGGTGTTGTCAGTCGAAAAGGCGAGGAGATTGCCATCGTCGCTGGGGACGAACGAGCCAACATTCATGAACTTCTGTCCCTTTGCCAGTTCGTTCTCGTCCAGAACCATTTCTTCTTTGGCGTCAAGACTGCCATGCTTGCGACAAAAGATTGGATACTGTTTACCCTCTTCGGTACGCGTGTAATAGAAGTAATCGCCCCAACGATAGGGCACGTTCACATCCGTCTGCTTGATGTGGCTAAGCATCTCTTTGTAGAGCTTCTCCTGCAGCGGTGCGGTCGGCTTCATCATCGCTTCCGCGTACGCGTCTTCGGCCTTGAGATGTTCGATCACCCGCGGATTCGACTTCTCGCGAAGCCAAAAATAATCATCGACGAGCGTGTCTCCGTGGATCTTTGTCACTTTTGGTTTCTTTTCTGCCATTGGTGGTTGCGATGCAGTCGTTCCGCCGTCGGATTGTGCCAGGACCTCGTGGTTAGCTGTGGAAATCGGAAACAAGACAAATAGGACAAGCAACATCAGGGGCTTGCGGTATGTTTTCATGTCGGACCTTCTTTGGAAAGATATTGGTTGTTTCGGCCATTTTTTCGTCTTGATGGCAAGCGCCTTCAAGCAGTTTCAAAGCGCTCTCCCGGCGAGAGTTTATGAGCGTCTTTTTCAATTTGTTGACGGCACACGGCCGGCTAGTCGTGAACAGTTCAACCACGTGGCGGGTCACCCCAACCGGAACCTTTATACTTACCGTCTTCAACAATGCACGGCACAGTAGGGTCACCGCCTGAGTAGGAAAACATCTCGACGCGGCGCGCGCGGTCATTTTGGGCGTCATATTCAGTGAATGGAATGCCCTTCAGGTTGTAAAACTCCCGCGCCTGTTGACAGTAAGGACAGCCCGGCTTTGTGTAGATGACTAACGCCAACTTATATGACCTCCGTGTGCCGCTAGTTTAGCAATGTATAGGCAAAGATGAGAAGCCGGGGCAAGAAAAATCGGTGTGCTGTTTCGGAAACGGAATGGCTATGCTTCCGGGACAGACAGAAGCGAATGACAAGCTCAGGCTTGCCCGCAGTCTGGAAGCAAACGAGGGAATGATTAACCCAACCTTGCTTCAGCGCTTGTGACGATCCTGCCTTAGTACTTCGGCACACTTGGGTCAACTTCATTAGACCACGCTGTGATTCCGCCTTTGAGGTTGATGAGATTTCCAGAGAAGCCGGAACGCTTGAGCGCATCTATTGCTTTGGCGCTGCGACCACCCATCTTGCAATGCACAACAGTCGCTCGATTGGGATCAATCTCCGTCACCCGTCCCATTATCTGACCTAGCGGGATGTGAACGGAGTTAGGGATTTTCGCAATTGCGACCTCAACTGGCTCTCGCACGTCGATAATCTGAATATCTTCGCCACTATCGAGGCGTTGCTTGAGTTCAGTCGCTGTAATTTCGGGCATCTGGTGCTGCGTGGTTGCGTTCATGGTTCTCCGTCCTTAAATGTAGCTGCGTTACTGTTCTCGTCAGTAGGCTATTGCGCGACATTCTATCTAGAGAGACGACGGGCCACAAGCTCGACAGTTTGTCCATAACGACTAACCGAGTTTTTTACTCTCATTAACACGCGGACTGCAGCCAGATGCTCACAACACTGGCCGAAAATCGTTAAGGGGCTTTCCGGTACCCGGAGTTCGTGTGCTCACACCTGGCTGAAGCCCGCGTGTTAGTGAAAAAGGGGTAGTGTGGCTTTTTCCTTCCTAGCCTGCATACGTTACACTTTCAATTCAGGTTTTTCATGGTGGCGCTGTCGTTAGATTGAAAGGACTGTTAATGCGATTTGAGTTTTATCATGCAGGGCTGGATAACCTTCCGAAACTTTCGGTTGATGGAACTGTCTCGAACAGCATCCATTTCTCGCACTGGGAAGGTAACCAAACTCCTCTTGAGGTCAAAGCAGATACTTCGACGGAGATTGCTCTCAATCTTGTAGCGGCGCCCAACAAGGGGGAGTTAACACAAGGAATCGAGTTAGTCACAAATAACCATTTCGATACCGACGGAGTCTTATCTGTTTGGACTGTTCTCACAGGCGAACGAGCTCTTGAACTGCGCGACAAGCTCATTCCCGCGGCGGAGGCGGGAGACTTTTCGGAGTTCACGAATGAGAATGCGATACGCGCAAGCATTGCTATTCAGGGATCAGACCAGGCCAGTCCGAGTGACGAAACCGGTTCCCCGCTCGCCCGTTATCTCTCTGGCGAAGACGTTGAGGACGACGCAAGAGCTTATGAATTGCTGCTCCCCGAAGTCGAACGCGTGCTGACCAGGACAGATGAGTATGAGCCTTTGTGGCGAGGTGCCTGGGAGCGAATTGCGGCGGCGATAGATAGCTTCGAGCGTGGCGCGTCTCAAGTTGAGGAGTACGCAGACGTCCGTTTGTCGCTGATTAGGTTATCCCCGGAAGTGTTTAGAACAACCGGCTTCAACCCGACCAGACATGCACCGCCCTACACAGCTATCTCGCGTTATGCGCGAGGTCAACTGTTTTTGATAACGACACCGCTAGAGGATGGTTGGGTCTATAGAATTGACTATCCCTACTACTCATGGGCAGAGACGGTTGTGCGTCCGCGCATCAAGCGCCACGATCTCAAGCAACTTGTCGCGCAACTCAATCAACTCGAACCTGACCACGAGGCGTCATGGAAGCTGGATAACAGCGAAATGACCTCAGCCGTCAAGTTCCTCGGTCGTGACGGAGAGTTGAGCGCCTCCATGCTAGCCCCTGAAGAAGTTGCCGAAACTCTTCGTGTAGAACTTTTGTCAAAGCAAGCTGCAGTCGCCGGGTAGCGGCGCCTGATTATAAAAAGTAATCGCCAGGTCTAAGATCTAAATTCTCAGCATGCACGACGTTGTAATCATCGGAGCCGGACCGGCCGGAATTTCAGCCGCACTCTGGTGTGATGAGCTTGGATTGGACACGCTCGTCCTCGAGCAGCAAGAGGAAATTGGTGGACAACTTCTTTCTGTGTACAACCCGATCGAGAATTATTTTGGACTCCGCGCCCACAATGGGCGCGAGCTGCTCGAGCGTTTCTCAGAGCCGATCAGTAAGGCAGACTTTGATCTCTGGACCAATGTTGAGATCGAGAGTGTCAATCTGAAAGCAAAACGGATTTCGTTGCGGAGTAGCGAAGAACTGCAGTCGATCAGCATCATTATCGCAACGGGCGTGAGGCGCCGTCAGCTGGGAATTCCGGGTGAGGAGGAATTTGTTGGGCACGGCATTATCGAATCCGCGACGCGCGATCGCGAGTTGTTTGCCGGCAAAGATGTGTGCGTTATCGGAGGTGGAGACGCAGCGGCCGAAAACGCTTTGCTGTTGGCGGAGGTCTGCCCGACAGTAACAATCGTGCATCGTGGCCAGAGCCTTAAAGCAAGAAGAGAGTTTGTTGAGCGACTGGATGCAAATCATTGCATCACCGTCTTCACCGAGTCCGTCGTGACAAGTGTTCTTGGTAATGAAGAATTAGAAGCAGTGGAGATACTTCGCAAAGATGCTCTGAAGCCTTTCCAGATGGCTGTCCGTGGCGTGCTTGTGCGCGCCGGCTTTAAACCCAACAGCGAATTATTTCGCGAGGAATTGCAGTTGGACGAGAAAGGTTACATCGTGGTAACAGGCCAACAAGATACCAGCGTATCTAATGTTTTTGCCGTCGGTGATGTCTCTAATCCGCTTGCCCCAACGATCAGCGGAGCCACGGGCGCAGGCGCCACGGCGGCGAAGGTGATTGCGTCGCGGTTAATTAGGAAATGAAAACTACTACTCCAGACGCGGGCTACGGATGAACGGAGATGGATAACAATAGCCAGGATCCGAACGTTTGGCTGAAAGTAATTTGACCAACTCAGTGGCTGAAGAAAATCTCGCGTACACTGATGTGCACATCCTGGCGTATCCCGTAGAGTACATTGCGGGTATCGACCTCTACAATGCGGGTGAGTTCCACGCTGCGCACGATGCATGGGAAGAGCGTTGGATGGGAGAGGTTGGTGCGCAGGAAAAACTTTTCCTGCAAGCCATGATTCAATCTGCAGTAGCTTTTCACCATCTGGAGATCGGCCGCCCAGGCGCAGCTCGCAGAATGTATCAGATGGCCAAGGAAAAGTTTGCCAGGTTGGGGACGAAGGTGTTCATGTCTCTCGATCTCGAAGAGTATCAGACTCAGCTCGATGGCGCGCTTTCGTGGCTATTGAGTGCACCTGATCCGAGAGCACTAGCTCAGCCTGATTTTGCACTGCCAAAAATCAGGCTGCTGCTTGAAATCAGTGACTACGATTAGAGTTGGCTCCAGCCGTGACAATTATCAATGACATCAGATTGCTTCTAGTGGCCCTTTGGCTGGGCGCGGCGATGTTTTTCAGCGCCGTTGTTGCCCCGAGCGCTTTTTCAGTGCTAAGGACATTTCACCTGTCCAACTCGGGCGAGATTGCCGGTAATATTGTCAACCGCGCCCTATCTGTCATAAACACCAGCGGCTTCATTGTGAGTCTGTTACTACTGCTGACCGTTTTTACGATCAAAAGAGGCTCTGGCCAACGGTTACTCTTTATAGAAATAATCTCGTTGACAGGCGTGGCGATTACCACGGGTATAGGACAATGGGTAGTCGCGGCGAAAATGCATGCTCTTCGCGCGGCAATGGTATTGTCCATCGATCAAATAGCAGCCGATGATTCGCGCCGTGTCGCTTTCAACAGTCTGCACGGATATTCCGTCGCTGCGCTTGCTATTGGTATGATTGCGGCTCTGGCCGCATTCTTGGCTGCAGCTCAGCGTGCGCGATTGGACTAAACAGGTCGGAAGGAACTGTTCAGGTGGCGATAATTGAACAGATCGATGAATGGCGAAAGCAATACGCCGGCTGGCAAAAGGACCAAGGTTCCGCTGTAAGGAAAGACGATGTCGCGGAATCCTATCCGTTTGTGAGGAACAAACGCGCGCCATTCATACCCGCACGCCGGGCGCTGCCGATGCTGAACCTGGCCCTCATCTCTTCGGCTGGCGCTTATATTGACGGAACAGATTCCTTCGACGTCAATGCATCTGATGGTGATCCCACTTTTCGCGAGATACCGGCGGGGATCGCAGCAGAAGACCTGCGATTTGCAGCTCGTGGTTACCCGCCAGCAGCCGTTCAAGAGGACATCAACGCGCAATTGCCGCTCGCCCGCCTTTTTGAATTTGAGTCAAACGGAATCATCGGCCAGATCAATCCAGTATTTTGGAGTTTCTCGGGCTTCATTCCCAATGCAGCGAGGCTGGTTGACGAAATGCTTCCGCGGCTCGTTGAACGCGTGAAGCGATACGAAGTTCAAGCCGCCTTGTTGATCCCTGCTTCGCGACTCTGTCATCAGTCAGTTTCGCTCGCTGCCCGTGCAATAGAACAAACAGGCATTCCTACAATGATTGTGGCTGTTGTTAAAGATATCGTTGAAAGTGTGCGACCTCCTCGTGCTGCGCTCTACAAAGGTGAACTCGGCAGCGTTGCCGGGCGGCCCAACTGGCCGGAGCATCAACGCCGCGTTCTCGACGAGGCACTTCGCTTGATTGAGCCGATGGATCAGGCCGGCATTCGCAAGCTGGTGGTTGAATTAGAAAGTGAGGTCGAGAAAGAGCGCGGCGAGAGATAATCCTTGCCGAGCTAGGCCACCGCCTGTTATGCGCCGACGTTCTCCAGTAAGGTTTTACAGCCCAGGACTTCTGTGATGGTCTCAGTTACCTGAGCAAAATCGAACGGTTTTCCGATGACGCCATCGACCAGATCGTCCTCACCCGCAGGGGGAACCGTACCAGGGCCATAACCGGTCACAAGCACGATCTTAATCTCCGGCCAGCGCTTGCGGATTAGCCGCGCAGTTTCCCAACCGTCCATCTCCGGCATGGCGAGATCCGTGAACACCAGATCGAAATCACCACTGACAAGCTCTTGCAGAGCCTGAGGACCACCTTCGGCCAAAACCACGGTGTGGCTCATTGCGTCGAGCATATCGCCCAGCGTTTCTCGCACCGAAGGCTCGTCATCAATGACGAGTATGGAGAGCGATGGCATCTCGCCCACCTCCGCCGGGGCATCTGGTAACGATGATTCGATTTCCGCGGCGGGAAGCTCAATGGTGAAAACGGTGCCGCAGCCAGGTTCTGAGGCAATGCTTATCGAGCCCTCATGCCTCTCGATAATGCTGTAGCTGACCGAGAGGCCGAGCCCTGTTCCCTGCGCCCCCTTGGTGGTAAAGAACGGCTCGAAGATTTTTTGCTTAACGTCTTCAGCCATACCCACTCCGCTGTCGGCAAACTGCAATCGCAAGCGAGTTTCCTCTCGCACGCAGCTTATCGAAAGCTTGCCGCCTCCCGGCATCGCATCCACAGCGTTCACGATTAGATTGACAAAGACTTCGCGCAATTCGGAGGCGCTACCATACGTGTGCTGTCCGCTTTCGATTTCAAGCTCGACCTGATAGTCGAGACCCCGCTGTCGTGCTTCGTTTTCCCAGCGGGTTCGCGTTATTTCAATCGCGTCGCGCAACAGACCACGAATGTCAAGCATTTCAAATTCTCTCGCAGGCGACTTGCGCGCGAAGGTCTGAATACGACGCACGGTGGCGGCGGCATCCTCTGCCGCGGTCTGGATGATCTCCAGATTGCGTACCAACGCGTCATCTTTTGTCTGGCGGCGAAGCAATTGGGTGCGGCCGAGAATAGCAGCAAGTGAGTTGTTAAAATCGTGGGCAACTCCGGAAGCCAATTGCCCCAGAGCGCGCAACTTATCTGCTCTAGCCGCACGCTCACGCTCTTCTTTCTGTTCGGTGATATCGCGGGCGATGCCAAGCACACCGGTGGGGCGTCCCTCGACTACGAGTGGTGAGTCATCAACTCTAGCGTATCTTAGCCGGCCATCGGGCGCGAAATACCGCATCTCGTAGGTCTGGGCCTGGCCACTCAAAGCCGTTAGGAATTTCTCGTTGACAAGTTCGCGGTCGCCCTTATGGACCATGTCAAGAAGATGCTGACCTATAAAGTCTTCCCGCTTATAGCCAAATCCAGCCAGAGTCGCGCTGTTGCACCACTTAAACCGGCCCTCAGGGTCCACTGCATAAATCGACTCGCGCGCGCTCTCCAGGATATTTGTGAGCAATGATTGATGCTCCCGCGCGACCGCCTGAGCTTTGCGCAGGTCCGAAAGGTCTCGCGCCGTGCAAACTACAGCTATGCTGTTGCCGCTCTTGTCCAGAACGGGCTCAACTGAGACCAAGAGCGGGCGATTAAGGCGTTCGGGAGTAATTTCGATCGTGACGGTTCGCGCTTCCTGGATTGCCTTTTCGACAACGCATTCTGCCGCTGCTGCGCTGGGGCGAAGAATATCGCAACACTTGCGGCCAAGCAGTGCGCGCGGGTGAGTGTCCTCCATCGCAGCTCCCGAGCGGTTGACGCGCATCAGTTGACCAGCGCGATCAAAGATAAATATGCCGTCAGACATCGAGTCGAAGGTCGTCTCCCATTCCTGCTTCGCGCGCTCGACCATTTCGAAGAGTTCAGCCTGAGCAATACCTATAGCAAGTCGCGCCGCAACGGCATCTACCAGAGTCACTTCGTCTTCAGTCCAGTGACGCAGTCGATCTGTTTGGTGAATACACAGTGCGCCGCGGAAAAGACCTTCAATAATCAGCGGATAATCGATCTGCGAACGAAGGTTTACCTTGCGAGCGTGGGCACGAACAGAGGCGCTAAATTCAGCAGGCCCTTCCGCATAGTTCAAGGCATCGTCGATGACAATCGGCTTCGATAAGCTCTGCAAGTGGCGACCAATCGGGTCGTCATAGCTAACCTCGAGATGACTGATGTTACTGCAGCCGGGCGCAACATATTCATGCTCGACAGGGGAGATGGAATTGTCCGGGTTATAAAGATGCAGATGCACACGCGACGCGGAGAGGGCCAGCCCCAGTTCGCGGGTGGCCGTAGTTAAGACTTCAGGCAGGCTCAGCGAAGCGCGAATCGCCATCGTCAGACGGTTGACGAGAGCTTCGCGCGTCGAAGTGGCCTCCGCCTTTTGATAAAGCGCGGCCTGACGAATAGCTATTCCGGTTTGATCAGCGACTGCCTTTGCAAGGGCAATATCAGAGTCACTCCAATGGCGCAACTCTCGCGTGGTTGATAGCGCAAACGCGGCCGGAACCTCGTCGCCGGCTCTGATGGCCACGTACATAACGGAACGCACGTTGGCCTTCAGCAGAATGCGCTCGTAAATGTCCTCTATTCGCTTGTCGTGAGCAGCATCGTTGAAGGAGAGTACGCCGTTTTCACCGAGAGACTCAATCAGCCCTTTCAAATCTGCAAGATCAAAGTCGCTGGCGGCAGGCTGGACAGCTTGATCATGATATTCCGCTACATTCGTTGCCCGCCTCGTCTTCTCGTCCTTCATGAATAGCGAGCAGCGGTCTACGTTTAAATACGATCCCAGCTCACGCACCGCCGTTCGGAAAATTTCGGAGCTATCAAGGGAGCATCGGACCGCCTGTGAGATTCGATGCGTTATCGCCTCGCGCTCAACCTGTTGAGATAGCGCTTCTTCAGCGCGGCGCCGCTCAGTGATGTCCACCCCCACACCGCCCACGAATCTCTTTCCGGAGGCGTCTGTCGTAGGAAACTTGAAGACCAGCCAGTGGTGCGGCGAGCCATCCTGCGTGGGTACCGTCTCGATTATCTCTTGCGATTCTCCGGTCAAGAGTACCTGCAAATCGTTTTGGTGGGTTTGCTGCGCTGTGTTTTCGGGCAACCAATCAAAACTTGTCCTTCCCCGAAGGAATGTGAGTTCCTGGCCGAATAGCCGCTCAAAAGGCTTGTTGACGTAGACGTAGCGACCCTCCTCATCCTTCATGAAGGCCACGGCTGGGCTGTTGTCCATGAAGCTGTGAAAGAAAGCCTGAGTTTCAAGCAGTGCTTCTTGCGAGCGCTTGCGCTCTGTCAGATCGCGGCCGATACCTTGCACACCAATGGGTTTTCCTGCTTGATAGATTACTCGGGTATTTACTTCTAACCGAACCCTGCGCCCATGTTTTGTAGCGATCTCGAGCTCGTAAACCGTAGAGGCGCTGCCCCCGGCTTTGCTTGCGATCATTTGGCGCGCCAGGTCCAAATATTCGGGTGCAAGTACATCCGCAATATTCATTTTTGCGGCTTCTTCCCGACTGTAGCCGGTAACCCTTTCGCCGCTCCTATTGAGCGATGTGAAATTTCCCGAGATATCATGCGTATAAATGATATCGTTCGCGTTTTCGAACAGTTCGCGGTAACGCTCCTCATTTTCCCGTAAGGCCTTTTCAGCTTTTCGGTTCTCGGTTATATCTGTTGCGACACCAATGACCCCAATTACCTTGTTCTCTTCATCAAAAAGTGGCGAGTAACGTGTATCGAACACAAGGTCGCCGATTTCAACAGCGGCGGAAAAGCCCTCGCCGGTGAGCGCACGACGAATATTCTCTAGAATTTGGGGAAAGTCGCGATAGAGATCAAAGACTGATTGACCGACGCGCTGGCCTGGCTTCAAGCCGAGGGCCTTTAGTCCTTCCCCTTCAGATAAGGTCACAAGGCCATTTTGGTCCACCGCAAAAAGCACAAGCGGAGCGCCGCTAACGACCGTACGAAGGCGCTCCTCACTTTCCTTGAGAGCTTCATTGCGCGTGTAGATTATGTCGGCTGCCTGCTCGACGATCTCGCGATAATGCTTCTCGACGCGATGGCGCTCAGTAAGCCTCGCGACTTTCACCAACAACTCTTCATTGCGAAATGGCAGATCGAGATAATCGTCGGCGCCTGCAGTCAAACCTTCAATGCTGTCATCTTCCGATTGCCTGGTGCCGCTGATAAGCAACACGGGAACACTGGCCGTTTGGGCATGCTGTTTGATGAGATGGCATAGCTTGATACCATCAATGACGGGCATCACGACGTCACTAATGACGATATCAGGCTCGGTTGAGAGCGCGAGTTCCAGTGCTTTACTGCTGTTCCTAGCGGAAATTACCTCATAGCCCTCCTGGTCGAGAAGCTCGACAAGCAGATCGAGAACTTTCTGATCGTCGTCCACGATCAGCACCCGATGTCGTTCTGAGG